>VGZY01000087.1 GCA_016872355.1 SAR202 cluster bacterium
AGTCCCTATCCGGCTAAGTCCACCGCCCATAAGCCGGCTGCAGACCACCCATGGAGACGAACCGTACTGACAAAATCACTGCACCCTAAACACTGACAGATTCACTGCCCCTTGACACGAACGCCCGGGCGACTGAAAAACACATCGCCAGCGCGTTTGATATAATAAGGAAGTAGTCTTCAGAGACTCGCCAATGGGGACGCGTGGATTCGACAGGGGCGGTCACTGCGGGGCTGCAGGTCGAGGCGCCTACCACCTCGTTAAAAGTGGGCAAACAAGTAACTGGCAATAACAAGCTAGCTCTCGCGGCCTAAGGGCCGCTTGCGTCCACCGCCTCCTAGCCCGATGGAGGCGACTGGGCGACGCAAATCGGGATGCTGTCCGAAGGACGCCGATACCCAGGACAAAAGAAACATCGGCTGGCCCTTGCGGAGTCCCGTGCTGATCGGGAGCCGCGGGGGCGAGAACTGAAAATCAGCTAAACCTGTAGAAGTCCTGGTCAGGGGCCCTCTTGGACGGGGAGTTCGACCCTCCCCCGTCTCCACCAGAAACACTTAGACGCCTCCGTCGCATCGTTGTGCGGCGGAGGCGTTTTTGCGTTTTGGGGGCCTTCGCTGCTCGGCCTGCCCCACCATGTCCGTCCGATCAGATTCGGCGCACAACCCCCTTGTTTTGTTCCTGAGCCCCTACTATTATGTCCATCACCAGCAGGGCTTGGCTTTAGATTCAGGCGACCTTATGTCGCATACCAAGATCGCCCTGTTTTTGATTTCCCTGTGCGTCTGCATAACTGGCGCAAGGATATATGGATGGCGACCAACGAAGCTGCTGCAAGGATCAAAATTAACAAGCTCCTGGAGGCGGCTGGCTGGCGTTTCTTCCCCGATTCCAGTGGCCCTGCAAACATCCAGCTCGAAGCCGGCGTCGCCGTCCAGACCCACGCCATAGACGCTCTGGGTAGCGACTTTGAGAAGGTCAAGCGCGGCGCCGTAGACTTCCTCCTTCTCAATGAGCGCGGCGCACCTATCATCGTCCTGGAGGCCAAGGCCGAGTCGAAAGACCCCTTGATCGGAAAGGAGCAGGCACGCAAGTACGCAAATTCCCAATACTGCCGTTTTGTGATCCTCTCGAACGGCAATGCGCACTACTTCTGGGACCTCGAACAGGGTAACCCGCAGATCGTCACGGCATTTCCAACTCCCACATCGATGGAAGGTTACCGAAAGGTCATCCCCGACCCACATCGCCTGCTACTGGAGGAGGTCGATGAGGACTATATCGTCCTGACCCAGAGGCCAAACTACGCTTCGGAGGCCGGGTGGAAGAACGCGGCGGAGCGCAAGGGGTACGTTCAGACAAACAAACTCCGTTTTCTCCGCCCCTACCAGGTCGAGGCAATCAAGAGCCTTCAGGCCGCGGTTAGGGAAGGCAAGGAGCGCTTCCTGTTCGAGATGGCCACCGGAACAGGCAAAACGCTCACCGCCGCCGCCGTCATCAAGCTCTTCCTCCGCACCGGGAACGCCGGGCGCGTCCTCTTCCTGGTCCACCGCATAGAGCTGGAGGACCAGGCCAGGAAGGCGTTCGCGGGACTCCTTTCCGCCGACTACGATACGGTCATCTATAAGGAAAAGCGCGAGGAGTGGCGCAAAGCCGATATCGTCGTCACCACCGTCCAGTCGCTTCTATTCAACAACAAGTACCGTCAGCTGTTCTCGCCGACGGACTTTGATCTCGTGATATCGGACGAGGCGCACCGCTCAATCGGCGGCAACGCCCGCGCTGTGTTCGAGTACTTCGTCGGGTACAAGCTCGGCCTCACCGCCACGCCGCGAGATTATCTGAAAAGGTTTGAGGCCACCAGCCCGGCCGTCCGCGACCCCGGCGAGGCGGAGCGCCGCCAGCTCCTGGATACCTACCGCACCTTCGGGTGCGAGAACAGCCAGCCGACCTTCAAGTACACGCTGACCGACGGCGTGAAGGACGGATACCTGATCAACCCGACGGTCGTGGACGCCCGCACCGGCATCACGACAGACCTGCTTTCCCAACAGGGCTTCGCGGTGTCGTTCACAGACGAGGAAGGTCAGGACCACGAAGAGACTTTCAAGCAGCGCGAGTTTGAAAAGCGCTTCTTCGCAGACGCCACCAACAAGGTCTTCTGCAAGACCTTCCTGGAGAACGCGCTTCTCGACCCCGTAAGCCAGGAGATCGGCAAGTCGATCGTCTTCGCGGTAAGCCAGAAGCACGCCGCCAAGCTCGCGCAGATATTCAACCAGATGGCGGACCGCATGTTCCCCGGCAAGTACCAGTCGGACTTCGCCGTCCAGGTGACGTCGCAGGTGGCCGATGCCCAGCAGTTCGCCATAAACTTCAGCAACAACAATCTCCTTGGCTGCGCGAACTTCCTGCCGGAGTACAAGACCAGCAAGGCCCGCATCTGCGTCACCGTCGGCATGATGACCACTGGCTACGACTGCACCGACATCCTCAACCTGGGCCTCTTTCGTCCGATCTTTTCGCCTACGGACTTTATCCAGATCAAAGGCCGCGGTACCCGCACTCAAAACTTCCTCGATCAGCTCATGGACGAAAGCGTCAGGAGCGGCGTCGCAAAGCCCTTGGAAACGTCGTTCAAACTCTTCGACTTCTTCGCCAACTGCGAGTACTTTGAGAAGGAGTTCAAGTACGATCAGGTGCTGAAGCTGCCGAAGCCAAAAGGCAAGCCGCGCGAAGACGCCGTCCCGACCGGCCCCGTGGTGTACGCCGAAACCTACGAGCACGGCGGCGAGGATATTCTCTCGACGATTCGCGAGCAGCAGATCGGCCCCGAGGGGATGAAGATCGACCGGATGTTTTTCGAGAGGTTCGAAGATGCCATGCGCGCGGACAGCACGATCGCGAAAGCGGTCGAGGCGGGCCAGTGGGACCGCGTGATCGACTACGTCAATCGCGAGGTATTCTACAAGCCCGAGGAGTACTACACGCTCGACAAGCTGCAAATGGCCGCGGACGTTGACCGCCGCTTGACGCTCCGGGAAATACTGGAAAAGGTGTTCCGCCTCATCCCGCGATTCAAGTCCCGGGACGAGCTGCTCGAAGAGGAGTTCTCGAAGTTCGTGGCCGACTACAAGCCGGCAGACGTCAAATCCATTCCGGCCATCAGGACATATTTCAAGGCATACGTCACCAGCACCCGCGTGCGGGAGATCATCGACAACAAGCAGTACACCGACCTGGCGACGAACCCGGTGTTTTCCACGCGCGACTTCAGGGCCGTGCCTGACAAGTACCGCGCCCTGGTTCCCGAATATATCAAGGACTACGTCTCTCTGACGCAGTTCGCCGCCTGAAGGAACGCCAGTGCTTGATTCCGAGACGAAACGCCGCATCGATACAGCCCGCGACATCCTCGTGGGCAAGGTCCCCGACCCCAAGTCCCAGGTAGAACAGATCACCGTCGCCCTGATCTACAAGTTCATGGATGACATCGACGCCGACGCCGAATCGCTCGGCGGGAAGCGAAAATTCTTCGCGAACGATTTCGAGCGTTACGGCTGGGCAAAGCTCATGCGCTCCGGCCTCGGCGGCCACGATGTTGTGAAGCTCTACGACGAGGGCATTGCCAAAATGCCCGAAAACCCCGGCCTTCCGTCGCTCTTTCGGGATATATTCAAAAACGCCTACCTGCCCTACCGGGACCCGGAGACGCTCAGGGCGTTCCTGAAGATCATCGACGAGTTCACCTACGACCACTCGGAGAAACTCGGCGACGCCTTCGAGTACCTGCTCTCAGTCCTCGGTTCCCAGGGCGATGCGGGCCAGTTTCGCACCCCACGGCACATCATCGACTTCATCGTGTCCATCGTCGATCCGAAGAAGAACGAGACCGTGCTCGACCCGGCGTGCGGCACGGCCGGCTTCCTCATCTCATCCTACAAGCACATCCTGCAGGCCAACACCGACGCTCGGGGACGCGACACACTGAGCGCGGAGGACAGGGAGCGCCTGGGCAAGAATTTCACGGGCTACGACATCTCGCCCGACATGGTACGGCTGTCACTTGTTAACATGTACCTTCACCGCTTCCCGGATCCGCGCGTTGAGGAATACGACACACTTACCCAGGAAGACAACTGGGACAAAGCCTTCGATGTCATCCTCGCCAATCCGCCGTTCATGTCGCCGAAGGGCGGCATCAAGCCCCACAAGCGGTTCTCGATCCAGGCCAAGCGCAGCGAAGTGCTGTTCGTCGACTACATCGCCGAACACCTTCGCCCGAACGGCCGCGCCGGAATCATCGTCCCGGAAGGCATCATCTTCCAGAGCCAGACGGCATACACGCAGCTGAGGAAGATGCTCGTCGAAAACTACCTCGTCGCCGTCGTCTCCCTGCCCGCGGGCATCTTCAACCCATACTCAGGCGTAAAGACCTCCATCCTTATCCTGGACAAGTCCCTCGCCCGCAAGGCGGACACCATCGCCTTCTTCAAGGTCGAGAACGACGGCCTCAGCCTCGGCGCCCAGCGCCGGGAGATAGCCAAGAACGACCTTCCCCAGGTTAAAACCGAGCTGAAGTCCTACCTCCACGCCCTCCGCACCCGCCAACCTACCGCCGACCTCCAGCTCACCCGCGGCCTCATCGTGCCCGAGCAGAAGATCGCGGCAAACGGCGAGTACAACCTGAGCGGGGAGCGGTATAGGGAGGGGGGAGCTGCGTCGTCAGACTTTCCATATGCCACAGTTGCCGACATATGCGAGATCAATCCCGAGTCAGTAAATCCGTCGCAACAGTACTCCAATTCATTTTTCAACTATATCGATATTTCCTGCGTTGAAAACCGATCAGGAAAATTCCTTGGCGCAAATAGGATAGCCACGCTTGAAGCACCGGATAGAGCGCGCCGGCCGGTGAGAAAAGGTGACGTTTTAATTTCTACTGTACGTCCGAATCTAAGAGCTTTCACAATTCTTACGGAGGTTCCGGAAAGGGCGGTGGCTTCAACTGGTTTCGCCGTCCTACGATCCAAGGCAGAGCGGGTCCTTCCGAATTTTCTTATTGATATGTTGCGTCATGACAAGGCGGTCGACCAAATGGTGGGTATGATGGGGAAAGGCGCTTACCCCAGTATTAATCAGACAGACGTGCAGTCAGTGACAATTCCCCTCCCTCCCTTAGACCTGCAAAAGGAGATCGTATCGGAGATCGAGGGCTACCAGAAGGTCATCGACGGCGCGCGCGCGGTGGTGGACAACTACCGGCCTCAGATACCAGTCAAGCCGGAATGGCCGGTGGTAGCCATTGCTGACCTTTCCCGAGAGGTCAAGGCAGGTTTCGCCAGTGGCAAATCAAGCGTTGAAACGAATGGTGTGCCACATATACGCCCCATGAATGTCACAGAGTTTGGCGAGTTCACTTGGAATGGCGTCAAATGCATCGAGGAAGATGAATTCCTAGGGAGGGAGGACTTCATACTACAGCCTGGTGATGTCCTTTTTAATAACACTAATAGTAAGGAACTGGTGGGCAAGACCTGCCTTATCAAGGAAGCAATACGCGGCGGCTACTCGAATCACATGACTCGTATACGTGTTAAACAAGAACGTTGCGATAGTCACTTTTTAGCAATCAGCCTCCATGCCGCATGGGTACGAGGTGATTTCCTTGAGCGTGCGAATAAATGGATAGGTCAGGCTGGAATCAACGGTAAATTACTTGGAGAGTTCCGGATCCCCCTCCCGCCTCTCCCCGTCCAGCAGGCCATCGTCGCCGAGATCGAGGCCGAGCAGGCGCTCGTCGCCGCCAACCGCGAGCTCATCGCGCGCTTCGAGAGGAAGATACAGGCCACCCTCGCCCGCGTCTGGGGCGAAGAGCCCGCCTGAGTTCCAATGGTATGTTACCGGCAGCACTTCAACGTTGCCTGATCAGTCCCGTATTCCTATATTGGGCAGTTGGCGGTCTTGCGTTGATCGTGCCGCGAGCGTCGTGCCCTAATCGCTCCGCTGCCATGCCTCTCGGTAAGCGTCCTCGATCTGCCCTGCCTCGGCGTCTGTCAGCGCGCTGAACTCCCTTTCACGCGCCCTCCTGGAAAGGCGCCCATCGTTCTGACGGAGGAACCGGAAAAGCAGGTCCGACGTCATGTCCGGCATGTCTACAATTGTCGCCACCTGGCTGCGGAACCGGTCGTAGCGGCGCAAGAAGTCTGTCTCTTTAGGAAGGTCCTCCTCGACGGTCTGCTGGACGCAGGCGTATAGAAACTCCGCGTGTGGCGTCGCATCAAAGAACCGGTAGAAGTCTCCTGTGTCGTTTAGGACTCGAACATTGGACTCGGCGGTGGGTTCCCAATCGACCACCGGCAGGAGACGGGCCGAATAGTCCTCAAGCACTCTGCGATACTCCTCGATCCGATCCAGAATAGCAGCCGACACCGGGAATACGACTCCGGGCGGGTTGAAGCCGCGTTGGGCAAGCACGTGGTGGATAAGATAGCGATGGAGCCGGCCGTTCCCATCCTCCAGGGGGTGGGCATACACGAACCCAAAAGCCAGTACCGCTGCCGCGATGACGGGGTCGAGCTGCTGGACGGCGCCTTTCTCGAAAGCAATGAGCCCATTGACAAGGGACGGCAGGTCCTCGGGCCTGGCACTGATGTGGTACGGCAGCGGCATTCGCGTGTCGCGGTCGTGCTCCCCCACGAATCCTCCGTCTGTCCGCAGCCCCAACCGCACGAAGCGGGCATCTCCTATGACGATACGTTGCAGCCGCAGCAATTCCCGGAGCTCAAGGGGCTTTTTGCCGGCTTCGCCAATGGCGCGCGCCCAACGTTGCATCCGGTCATGGGGGGCCCGCTCTCCCTCTATCGCATAGCTTGCACGCGAGTCTTTAAGGAGCAAGAATGCGGCGGTCCGGGCAATTATGTCGCGCGGAACGTCTGCGACGGCCTCCAGAGCGCGCTGTTGCATCCCAAGTGCAACGTATCGGTCCAAAGTCTCGGTACGAAACACCATAGGACAGAAGCCGGGTATGCCGGGTAGGTTGTTTCTGACTCGATGCCGAGGGGAGTTAGCCCCAGAGGCAGCCCATTGCAGATCGGTGTCAACCACCGAGACGTAGCGGCCCGTAGTTGCGTCCAGGAGGTCCAAGCGTGTGCTTGTCAGCCACTCGTAGAGAAACCATAAGCGGCGAGAGTACACGCCCGTGGGTCTAGCACGCACCAGTGCTTCAAAGGCCCCGGGGCCAATGGCCAGAATGAGGCGCTTGAGAATGGCGAGGTCTAACCCTTCGTACTTGAGCGCAAATGTCAGATGCCCTTCCAGAGTTGGGTGGGGCGCGTGGCGCGGTGTCAGGATGCGCCAACCGTCCTTTTCTATCACCCTGTGGCGCTCGCCAATGGCGGCAAGGGTGCGTGGCAAAGGCGCGGAGAGGTCATAGGCTTCTACAAGGGCGCTGTAACCAGCAGGCGTGGCACTCTCTGGAAGCCATCGTTCCCGAAATACGGTCACTGGCCCTGAAAACTTGATGCTATTGCCTCTTCTCATGAAAAACAGTCCTTGTTCCTGAAATTTAATGCTCAAGCACAATATTTCGTGAAAATCCATTCTAACCGATTGGGAAGTTAATGCAATGGCTGCTTGTTGATCCCGCACAGCCTGCCTCCTGCTCCTACCGTTTCTTAAACTTCTGCTAAACACTTTTTGCCTCAAAACTGCCGGTCAACTCCCTTGCGTGTTAAAACATTTGTTCTTTATGTTGGAAATAGAACGTTTGTATTAACTAGCGGTGCCATGCCCATAGCGTGTGTCCTCATAACTCACTTCCCCCTCAAGGTGGAGCTGCAGCGCCGCCCGGACCTCAAGGGCAAAAGCGTGATCGTCGCGCGCACCGCAAGAAAGGAGAACGAGATCGTAGACTTCTCCCCTGACCTCAAAGGGCTGCACAGGGGCGGCCGCCTGAGCGAGGCGCTCTCATCCTGGTCGAACGTGCACGTGGTGGAGGCCGACGACGACCACTACCAGAAGGCGTTCAATGACATCCTGGTCTCCCTTTTGCGCTACAACCCTGCCGTGGAACAGGCAGAGGTGGGTATTGCCTACGCTGAGATGGATGGGATGGAGCTCCTCTACGGCGAAACCGCGCGCATGGTCGCCACGTTCTGCAACGCAGTCCCTTCGCCCTTCGGGGCGCGCATCGGGACCGGCCCCAACAAGTTCGTGGCGTACCTGGCCGCCGGCGTCGCTGCCCCATGCGGCGCATACAAGGCGCCGGATGGTCCCGCGGCCTTCATCCGCAGCTTCCCTGTAGACTGCCTGCCCGTGGACATGGAAATACGCCAGAGGCTCCACATGCTGCACCTGGACCGGCTGGGAGACGTCGCCGATATCGGCGTCGGGCCGCTGCAATCGCAGTTCGGCCCACAGGGCAAGCTCATCTGGGAGCTCGCCAACGGCACAGACAACCGCCCCGTCATCCCCATGAAGCCGGAAGAGTCGGTTACCGAGAGCCTTGGCTTCCCGTACGAGGTAAGCTCCATGGACACCCTGCTCTCCGCTCTTGACGTATTGCTCCGGAAGGCGTTCGGCAGGCCGGAAATGCGCGGCAAATTCCCAGTAAAGACCGTCATCCAGTGCAGCAGGGCAAACACCCCCACCTGGTCAAAGACATTCCACCTCCGCGAAGGCATCGGAGACGCCGCCCGCGCGTTCGAAATCGTCAAGGGCACCCTGGGGGCAGACCGGCCGGACGGCCCGTTTGAGACCGTTGCCGTCACCCTGTCCGACTTCCGTGGAGAGCCCAGCAGGCAGGATGGCCTTGTCCCCCGCGCTAACGGTATAAAACGCGACCTGGCGGAGATAGACCGCCTGCTGCGCGCCCGCACAAAGGAGCGGTCCGCGCTGTACCACATCCTCCCTATCCACCCTGCCCACCCGGTCCCGGAGATGAGGGCCATACAGGTGTCCGTGGACCCGAGCGCCGGGAGCACCGTGAAAACGCTCCAGCGCCCGTCTCCCCTCAAGGTGCTGGAGGGCGCCGCCATACCCAAAAGGCTACATGTTGGAGAGCGCACCGTCCGCATCTCGTCGGTCCTGGACTCCTGGAAGATAAAGCTCTGGTGGATGGCCCAGCCGGTGGAGCGGCTGTACTACAAGCTGGGCTGCTCGGACGGCAATTGCATTACCGTTTTCCAGGACCTGGGCACCGGCGAATGGTTCGAGCAGTCCTACTAGCCACTCCATATGAGTTCCTACGTTGAGCTCCGGGTCAGAAGCTTCTACTCCTTCGGGGAGGGCGCCAGCCACCTCCACGACCTGCTGGCGCGCGCCGCCGGACTCGGGTATGCCGCCCTCGCCCTTACGGACACGAACCTGTGCGGCGCGCTCGAGTTCGCACGGCTTGCGCATAACCTCGGCGTGCGCCCAATCACCGGCGGCCAGATCACACTCACCGACGGCTCCAGGCTCACCTTCCTCGCCAAAAACCGGGAAGGCTATTCCAACCTCTCCCGCATGTTTACCACGGCCAACTCCGTGGACCGGCGCAACCCCCTCCTGGACCCTCGCCTGGTCCCGGCCCACGCGGGCGGGCTGGTCCTCATCACAGGCTGCGCCGACAGCGCCGTCTCACGCCTGGTTACCAGGGGCCACACCGGGGATGCCGAGGCCCTCCTCCGGGAATATGCAGACGCCTTCGGCCCGCGCTCGGTCTACATCGGCCTGCAGCAAAACAGGGTGTATGGGGACACCTCCCGCAACCGCAAGCTCATCGAAATTGCGGACCGTCTCAACATCTCCCTCCTGGCGACGAACGACGTCTACTACCACGTCCCGGAGCGGCACAAGCTCCAGAATATCCTTACCGCAGTGAGGAACAACTGCACCCTGAATGAGTGCATCGACCTGCTGAAGCCCAACGAGAACTTCTACCTGCGCTCCCCGGAGCACATGGCCAGGATCTTCAAGGAGCGCCCTGACGCCCTGCGAAATACACTGACCGTTGCGGAGATGTGCGAGTTCGACCTGTCGAAAGACCTGGGGTACGGGCTCCCTGAGCCTGCAGTGCCTCCGGGCTACACCCCAGAAACGTATCTCAGGCTGCTGTGCAACGAGGCCGCCCAGAGGCGGTACGGCACAGTCCCTGAGAAGGTGCACAACCGGCTGAATGACGAGTTCTATCTCTTCCGGAAGCACAAGCTTTTCGGCTTCCTTCTCCTGTACCGCGAGATCTCGCAGATCGCGCACCGCATCATGATAGAAAAGGGGCTGACTCCCCCCGAGACACCCATGGAAAACCGCCCTCCAGGCCGCGGCCGGGGCTCCTCCGTTGCGCTGCTCACCGGATACCTTATCGGCATCTCCCACGTCGATCCCACGGCCTTCGATCTCACACTGGAGAGGTTCCTGCCGGAGGACATGACATCCCTCCCGGACATCGACCTCGACTTCCCAAGGCAGTTGCGGGAGACCCTCATTGAGCGCATCCACAAGGAGTTCGGCCAGGAGCGGGCAGTCCTGGTGGGGGCGATAAGCACCTACAGGATAAAGGGAGTCATCGCAGACGTCGGCAAGGCGCTGGGACTCCCGAGCGAGGCGCTGCGCCGCCTGGCAAACAGCATCCACACCGGCGACCTCCGGGCAGAGATGCTCCAGATGGCCGACTTTGCCCAAAAAGTGGACTCGCCCGGCTGGAGGGACCTCATCGAAGTCGCGCCCCAGCTCCTGCAGGCGCCGAAGGCCCTGGGGCAGCACGTGGGCGGTATGATTCTCAGCTCATCGCCGATACCTGAAATGGTGCCGGTGCGCAGGAGCGCAATCGAAGGGCGCTTCATCATGGACTGGAACAAGGACAGCGTGGACGATGCCGGCTTCGCCAAGATAGATGTCCTGTCTCTGCCCGTCCTTGACCAGATGGATGAGACCCTCACCCTGGTGGAGCAGCGCACCGGCAAGCGCCCGGACCTCAGCCGCGCCGGGTCGGACGATCCCGAGCTGTATGACATGATCAACCAGGGCAAGACTATCGGCGTGTTCCTCATACAGTCACCCGCCCAGATAAAGACCTCCATCCGGTTCAAGGCGCGTAACCTGAAAGACATGGCCTACCAGGTTGCCCTCATCAGGCCCGGAGTAGGCGTACAGGGCAGCGCTGTAAGCACATTCATCACGCGCTACCGGCGCCCGGAAATCAAATGGGAATATGACCACCCGCTCCAGGCGCGCGCGCTGGAGCGAGGCTGCGGCATCATCGTATGGCAGGAGCAGGTGGTGCAGGTAATCGCGGACGTGGGGGGGATGACCACCTCGGAGGCGGACCAGGTGCGGCGCGCCTTCGCCAAGCCGAACAACGCCCACCTGCTGGAGATGTACAAGAAGCGGTTCATGGCCGGAGCGGCCCTCAAGGGGGTCCACCCGGAGGCCGCGGAGAAGACCTGGGGAATGGTCAACGGCCACTATATGTTCCCGGAGAGCCACAGCTACGCCTTCGCAATCAACGCCCTCCAGGCGGCGTGGCTAAAGGCCCACTATCCGCTCGAATTCTTCACTACCCTTATGAACAACCTGCCTATGGGCTTCTACCCGCGAGAGGTGATCAAGCAAGATGCCAGGCGCTTCGGCGTGCAGTACCTGAACCCGGATATCAATGCCAGCGAGGTAGAATGCCGCCCGCTTGAAAACGGAATGCTCATGGGCCTGCGGTTCGTCAAGGATATCCGCGAGGCTACCGCCAGGCGCATTGTGGATGAGCGCCGGCAAAACGGCCGCTTTGACAGCATAGGCCGCTTCGTTCAGCGCCTCAGCCTCAAACCGTCGGCAATGAGATCTCTCGTCTTCGCAGGCGCATTCGACTCGCTTTCGCGCAACAGGAAGACGGCCCTGTGGGAGGCCGCGCTCTATGACGGCCCGTCCGCCAGCCAGCTGCGCCTGCCGCTGAACATGGACATGAATGTCCCTGCCCTTCCCGACTTCTCGCCCTATGAAAAGGCGCTGGGAGAGTACATCGTCCTGGAGATATACCCCCAGGGACACCTCATGGAGTTCCTGCGGCCACGGCTGAGGAATGTCTGGACGACGCAGCAGGTGGAAAACGCCAGGGATGGCCAGTACGCCTCGGTCGCCGGCATGGTCGTGGCCAGGCAGCACCCGCGCGGCGCCGAGTGGACGACTTTCATCACCATCGAGGACGAGCATTTTTACACGCAGCTCATCGTGAGGCCGGAGGTGTTCCAGGTGTACAGGAACACGTTGCGGAGCCCGGTCATCAAGGCCAGCGGCCGGATTTCACGGTCGGATGACGGCAACGTCAACATGATCGTGGCGCACATGGAGCCCGTTGACGTGCCTTCCAGGCTGCCCAAATCGCACGATTGGCACTAGTGCCTCGCCGGGCGTCACCCCATGGTTATCTTCCCCACCAGCAGCTCGTTTATCATGCTCGCGACAGTCGGCACTGTGGTGTTCGCCTTTGGACTGCTGATAGCCGTTACAGGCCTTGCCGCGTCGTTTGTTTTTGTACGGCGCAACGCCTCTTTTGGCCGAGAATGGGCATATTTGCAGAAAATGTGTGATCAGCGTGGTACAAGGTAAAAGTACCAAGTGAAATACTGATAGCGATTGTTCGTGCTCAGTCCCCTGTGCTGACGGTA
>VGZY01000088.1 GCA_016872355.1 SAR202 cluster bacterium
ATTTACAAGATGTGGTACGACACATACAAGGTGACGGATGGCCTGATCGCCTACGCGACGTCCCAGGACGGGCTTCACTGGGAGAAACCCGACTTGGGCATTGTGGAGGTCGCTGGCTCCAGGGACAACAACATCGTCCTTCCCGGGCGCAATGCCAATGTTGTCAAAGACGACATCCTAAATGAACCAGCCAAACGCTACAAGGCATTCTTTTGGCACGGAGGCCCGTTCCTGGGTATGCCGGGTGGACCAAGCGGGCACCACGCAGCATTCTCTCCGGATGGCATTCACTGGAAGGTATATCCAAACAACCCAATGGTCGGCAAAGACCACGGAACGTCAGATGGGCAGTTCCTATTGGGGTGGGACCCGCGCCACGGAAAGTACGTAGCGTATATGCGACCTTACGTGAAGTACTTCGAACCTTCTGCTCGCACAGTCGCGTGGACCGCTAGCGAGGACTTTGGGCACTGGGGGCCGCTGGTCCTGGCTGTGGCGGCGGACGAGCTGGACGGCCCCTGCGACGAGTACTACCGGATGACTGTCATGCGGTACGAGAGCGTCTATGTGGGCTTCATCTGGGTATATCACAATGACAGGCAAGAGTACCTGGAACAGTCGCGTGAGACGCTCTTGGCCTTCAGCCGCAACGGGATAACCTTCTCCAGGCCGTTCGGCGTGCAGAAGCTGCTCGAGACCGGCCCAAAAGGTTCGTGGGACTCGCAATCCGCCGGGATATGCAACGTGATTTCTGTCGGAGACGAACTGCGCTTCTACTACTTTGGGTCAAATATCCCGCACGACATCGCCGGTGTTAAGAACGGGACACATAGCTGGCCCGGAAGTGTGGTAGACGGCGAGCGCAGGGCCGTCGCAGTCGGGGTCGCCAGGTTGCGCAGGGACGGATTCACCTCAGTAGAGCCTGAAGCGCGCGAGGGCGTACTCACAACCACTCTAATCTCGTTCCTGGGGACGAGGCTGCACCTCAACGTGGACGCCCGGCGAGGCAGAGTCGAGGTTGAGGTGCAGGACATGGAAGGCAATCCCATCGCAGGGTACACACGGGCCGAATGCGGCCCGATATCTTCGGATTCCACTGACATTGTCGTGAAATGGCGCGGGGATCGGGACATTATCCATGCCGAGCCGCCTCTCCCCATGTTGAAGCTGCCGGACGGCAGGGAGGTTGTAAACCCCATGGGCTACAAGCACAGACTCCGGAAGCCCGTGAAGCTCAAGTTCCACATTAAGGACGCGAAGCTCTATTCGTTCTGGGTCAATTGATCATTGCCTTGCTCCGGCAATCACGGCTTGCGTGAATCTGGTCCAGGTAAGACATACGGCGGAGGAGTTATCGGCGAATTCATATATAGAAGACTGGTGTTAGAAGGAGGAACGCTGTGAGAACGATAGTCAAGAGTTTACTGTTCCCCATCAAAGTCACCTGGGCTGTAATGGCGTCAACGGCTATCGCGGCCCTGGCAGCTTGCCAGCCCGGTGTAGCCGAGGAGCCCCAGGCCCCGGTGCCCGCAGCCACGGTCGTATCCGCAGGCGCCCCTTCGGCCCCCGGCTTGCTTGCCGCGCCGGCAGCGCCTGTGGCAGCTGTTGCGGCAGAAGCTCCGGCCCAGCCACGGTCGCCCGAGGCCCCGGCCGCCACAAACGCCCCCACTCAACCGGCTGCCCCGAGACAAGGTACTGCGCCAGCGCTACCGCTTGCACTCCCGCAATACACGGCAAAGACGCTGAAGCCTGGCGAATACCCTGTTTTCAGCAAGGAATACTCGCCACGGCCGACTGTATACAGGGAAAGTCCCAGGAGCGCCGACCTGGTCAGGCAGGCCAAATTGCCCCCGCTGGACCAGCGCATGCCCATAGTGGCGGACAGGTACATTTACGCCCCGGTGGACGAAATCGGAGTGTACGGTGGGGTCGCGAGGATAACCTCATCCAGCAACTTCACCAACATCGGCTCAGACCTCACCGGAGGCGGGTACTGCGTCGTTTGGGACGCAAACGGTATAGACTGGTATCCGAGCGTGTGCAAGAGCTTCTCGGGCAGCCCTGACGGCAAGGTTTACACGATCAAGATCCGTCAGGGTTTGAAATGGTCCGATGGCCAACCCTTCACTATGAAGGACGTCGAGTGGGCATGGAGCGACCAGATAAACTACAACGCGGAGCTGAACCCGACTGTACCGGTGAAGATGCAGGACCCAATAACCGGCAAGCCGGTCAAGTTCACAAAGATAAACGACTTCACCTTCACCCTCAGCTTTGAGAATGCAAACTTCGGCTACGTGGAGTCCGGCTATCTCAGAGGCGGTCAATACTGCGGCACGATTTCTCAATGCATGTGGGAGCCCTACCACTACTCGAAGAACTTCCATCCGAAGACCCCCGACCCTGCTGCCTTCGAAAAGCTTATGAAGGACAGGGGTTACACCGTCTGGACACAGGCGTGGCGCGGCAAGTACGACGTGAACACGACAGCAAACGTCCCCTCGCTCGGATACTTCTACATATGTGAGGGCAGCGCACAACAGGTAAAGCTCTGCGCCAACCCATACTTTTATGGTGCTGACCCCCAGGGCAACCAGTTGCCATACCTGGACGGCTATGTGTATGACAGGGTGGAAGCAAGGGATGTGGCTGTCTTCAGGGCCTTGAGCGGCGAGACGGATGGCCCTTTCAGTGAGAACTTCCTGTTGCAGGAGCTTCCTCTCTACCTCGCCAACATGGACAAGGGAGACTTCAGCATCGCCCGGTGGCCGGACCTGAGCGGCAACGACGCGGGCCTGCAGCAAAACCTGGAATGGAACGAAGACCCCTATATTGGCCAGCTTATCAGGACCCAGGACTTCCGGACGGCAATATCCATTTCCCTGGACCGGAATCTTATGAACGAGTTTGCATACCTGGGTATCGGGACTGCTCAGGGCTGGGTCCCCCATCCCACGGCTCCATACTACCCGGGAGCTGAATGGCAGCCCCGGAACGCGGTCAGAAACGTTTCGCAAGCCAAACAACTGCTTGGTGCTATGGGGCTTGTGGACACAGACGGGAACGGTATAGTGAACCGGCCGGACAATGGCGCGGATCTGGCGTTGAACATGGAGGCCAATGCTGCGTTCACGCCCATCATGGAGGTTATGCGCTCCAACCTCGCGGATGTCGGCATCAGGTTCACGTACCGGGAAGGCCCTAACTCCGCCTTCAACACCGGCGCCGCCTACTACAGGCTCCGCGCCATGCCGGGCGCTGAGAACCCTTGGTACTCCGCATTCTTCCTGCCGGTAACAGGGACTGGCGGGCTTGAAAACAATTTGGCGAGGTACTTCGCCACGAATGGAGCGCAGGGCCAGGCGCCAACCGGCGCAGACCCCAAGTTCAACCCGCCTGCGCCCGCGGGCAACTACCCTGCAGATCCCCAGGGCTTCTTGATGCAGATGCAGAAGCTTTTCAAGGAAGGGCTGAACTACTCAACGCTGGACCCCAAACGCGTTGAGGTGGGCAAAGAGCTGTTCCGGCTGAATCTCACCTACCTGCACGCTTTGGGTACGGTGGGCTTCACCGGCAATGCCCAGGGGCTGGTAGTCAAGCGGAACAACTTGAGAAACGTTCCCGGAGTACACAGGTCCAGCAGCTTTGGATGGCACAACATGACGCTCTACTTCGAGGACGGCGTCGACAATGTCAACCACCCCGGCAACAGGTCAAAGAAATACACTAGCGTGAGCTTCCTGACTTGCGCTTCGTTGGCGTCGGACAGGTGTTAGCCTCCCGAGACCGATGATTCCTGGCAAGTGGGCGCCGAACACAAGTCCGGCGCCCACTTGCCGCGCAACGCCATCGACCCCTGTCCAAGCACGTCTGCTCCTACTCTTCCACCGTCACCGTGCCCACCATGCCGCGGTGAATGGGGCACATGTAGTTGAACTTCCCCGTCACCGCAAACGTGAGCGTGTACCCGATTCCTCCCGGCCGCTGGCCGTAGCCCATCAGGCCGGAGCTGTAGAGGCCCGTACCGTTGAACTCAGTATTTGCGCGGTATTTGCCAAGGACCTGCGGGTTTGCGGTGAGTATTTTTGAGCCGTTAGGCAGTGTTTCGGGTACGTAGAACGGGGGGAAGGCGCCTCCGGGGTTGAACACGACCGCGTGGAAGCGGGAGGAGGCCCACGCGACGGTATCGCCTTTTTTGATCGTGAGATTACGGGGAAAAAACTCGACTACCTCCGCGTCCGGGGATCCCATGCCCGCGGCGACGATGTAGATGCTGGTGCCGTTGGGTCCTACCTCCTGGTCCTGCACGATGTCGGTCTTCACGAGGCGGTCCTGTAGGCCCTCGGTAATGTTCAGGAGGGGCTCCATCTCCTTGAGGGCCATATCGTCTATCTGCGGCTGGTTGGGGAGCACGGCGGTGGTCTTGGGCTCGACGACGATGGTGCCCTTGTGGAACTCGTGGATGCCGCAATAGTAGCGGTACTCGCCGGGAGTGTTGAAGGTAAGCTGGAACTGGTCGACCATGGGCACGCCCACGTCGTAGCCGAACATGATGCCGGAGTTGTAATAGCCCGTTCCTTCGTACTTTTCGACGGGGTCTCCGGGGAGGCGGGTGGGGGAGAGCAGGCTTGGGTGGAAGTACTGGTCCAGCGGCCCGCCGTTGGGCTTCTGGATGATGTCCGCCAGGGTGTCCGGCGTGTCGGTGAACGTGACTGTGTGGGGGTCGTCGCCGCCAACCTTGTTCATCACCCACGTGACCGTGTCGCCGGCGCGGATGGGCAGGCGCTGGGGGAAGTAGGCATTCAGCGAGCTTGTTCCGCGCCCGCCGCCCACGAGGACGGTGAGGTTGCGCGGCGCGTACTCGATATTCTCGTCGCCCTTTGAGCAGGCGCCGAGGGCCGCTGCGGCGGCAAGGGCGATTGTGAGGAGGAGCAGTCTCTTCATCGGTGCGTCGTCTCCACGGGTTTGCGGGCAGTATAGAGTCAGAATCGTGAATTGGGAATAGTGGATTAAGCAGTGGGCAGTGGGCAGTCAGCAGTGAGCAGTGAGTAGCGGGCTGAAGAGGCGGGGAAGGAACGTAAACTGTAAAGATTTTTGGGCGGTGTGATACAATTATTTGGTTGGGTTTTGATTGACGGTCTGCTATTACTTTCGAATCCGCGGCGGGTGTCCCCTGGCTTCGGGCGTATGTGAAACTTGACACAATCGCCGGGGCTGCTATAAAATGCGCGTTTGCGAGGAAGGGGCTACCTCCGCTCGAGGGGGAGGCGCGGGATGGAATTTAACGTATCTCAGTTGTTGATGGAGGCGAGCGGATCTTCCCGCAGCTTTGCCATCAAGGACGAACCGATAGAATTTGCCGGCGGTTACCAGCCGGCACCCTTCTCCGGCAAGGTGAAACTGGTGAAGACGGAGTCCGGGGTGTGGATCAGCGCCAGCCTGGACACGTACGCGGAGTGCTCTTGCAGCCGGTGCCTTACGGAGTGCCGGGAGCCGGTGCACATTGAGATGGAAGAAGAGGCCCTCATGACGGTGGACCCTTACACCGGCAGGAGGGTGGACGAGACCCTGGAGAACGCGGATGTGGTGCTGATAGACCAGAACCACATCCTGGACATATCCGAGGCGGTGATGCAGTACTTTGTGGCGGGCGTGCCCATGAAGCCCGTGTGCAAGGCAGGCTGCCTGGGCATATGCCAAAAGTGCGGCACGAACCGCAACGAGCGCGAATGCGATTGCGACAAGGTAGTTAGGGACAGCCAGTGGGGGCCTTTGCTCGACCTGGCGCCTACTCTGAATCTAAGGGAAGCCGAGTAATTCAATGCCACCTCTCCCAAAGAAGAAACACTCCAGCGGCCGTCAGGGCAAGCGCGCGGCGCACCACGCCAAGACGCCCCCTAACCTGAGCGAGTGTCCCCAGTGCCACGCCGCCAAGATGCCGCACCGCGTTTGCCCCAAGTGCGGCTACTACAACGGGCGCGAAGTAGTTTCCACCGGAACGGCAGAGTAGCTCCGACCCTGTTCAAGCGTCTCTCAAGACGGAGGACTAAAATGGGCCTTAGCTTTACCGCTGTCAGACCTGGCACAGATACTGCGTTCCTATTCCCCGGGCAGGGGTCCCAGGCCGTGGGCATGGGCGAGCAGCTTTACAACTCGTCCCCCGCGGCCCGCGCTGTGTTCCACGAGGTGGACATGGCGCTCGGCCGACCGCTGACCCGCCTTCTCTTCTCCGGCCCCGAGGAGACGCTCCGCGAAACGGCCAACGCCCAGCCGGCGATCATGGCCGTTAGCCTTGCATCCATGAAGGCCATGGAGGAGAAGCTGGGCACGGACAGCCTGCCCAAACCCCGATTCCTTGCCGGCCACAGCCTTGGCGAGTACACCGCGCTTGCCGTTTCCGGCGTGCTCAGCGTGGGCGACACCGCCCGGCTGGTGCAAGAGCGCGGCCGCCTGATGCAGGAGGCCTGCGAGAAGCAGGAAGGCGCAATGGCCGCGGTGCTTGGCCTGGACCAGATCTCCCTGGAGGAGATAGCCCGGGAGACCGGCACCTACGTATCGAACGTAAACACGCCCGAGCAGATCGTTATCTCTGGCGAGCGCATGGCCATCGCCCGCGCGCTGGACCTGTGCACCGTCCGCGGCGCCAAGAAGGCCATACCCCTGAAGGTTGGCGGCGCGTTCCACTCCGCCCTCATGGAGCCGGCCCGCGCGGGCCTGGTGGAGGCCGTGAACGGCCTCAAGTTCAGCGACCCCGTCGTGCCAATCGTCGCCAATGTCACGGCCGCGCCGCTCACAAAGGCGGAAGATGTGAAAGGCGAGCTGATTGCCCAGATTTGCGGCTGCGTCAACTGGAGCAAGTCCATCAACTACATGATCGGCGCCGGCGTGAACTACTTCATCGAGGTTGGCCCCGGCACCGCCCTCAGCGGCATGGTCAAGCGGATAGACAAGTCTGCCCGCGCCGTCAGCGTGGGTGATGTGGACTCCATCCTGAAGCTAAGGATGAACTAGCGCCCTCCTGGTGAGGGTGCTGGATTCCCCGTACCCTAATTGAGCACAGCCATTTCAGCATCACGAAGCTCCGCAGCGCGGCGAAGGGCAAGAGTCGTCGCCCTCCAGGTCCTCTACGAAGTAGACGGCGCAAAGCAGCACACCGTGCAGGCGGCGATCGAGGGACGCCTGCACGAGGAGGATGTTTCCCATCAGGTGGAAGCGTTCGCGCGGAAGCTCATTGCCGGGGTTCTTGACCACCAGGACAAGATTGATGCGATAATATCGCGGTTCGCGCCCACGTGGCCCATTGCGCAGATGGGCATGGTGGACCGCAACGTTTTGCGTATTGCCATCTATGAGATAATGATGAGCGGCCAGACGCCGCCCAGGGTGGCGATTAACGAGGCGGTGGAGCTGGGCAAGGTATTCGGTTCGGACAGCTCCCCCAAGTTTGTCAACGGCGTGCTGGGCTCCGTGATGGAGAGTCACGCGGCCGAATCGGAAGCAGCGTCATAAATTTCGCCTTACGGCTAGCGCCCCGTTTAGAGAGTGGGGCACATTACATGGAGGTATCTGAAGATGGCGACGGTCCTTGAGCGAGTACGGGTGGTAGTTGCCGAGAAGCTTAGCGTCGATGCGGCCCAGGTTGTGCCCACCGCCTCGTTCACCGAGGACCTGAACGCCGACTCGCTCGACCTTGTTGAGCTTATCATGGCGCTGGAAGAGGAGTTCGGCACGCCGGAGACTCCGATAGAGATCTCCGACGAGGACGCCGAGAAGATCACGACCGTTCAGCTTGCCATAGACTACCTCAAGGGCAAGGGCGTCAAGGACGCCTAGCCTGTCGGCGGCGCGCCCGCGCCCCAACAAGCACGGAAAAGCACATGGGTCCTGCGACACCGCAGGGTCCTGTGCGTTCCCCGGCGCGCCTCCCCTGCTCTCTCCGTACCCCGTACCCCGTCCCCCTGTGTTATCATGTTCTTGCCGCCACATCGGCCCCGGACGACCGGCCCCGCCTGCCCCCACCTCGACACGGCGTTTGTTATTCCTCTTGAGAGTCGTACCGATTACGCCATGGAACACGTCATGGAAACGAGGACTTTGCTTAATGGTCACCACACCCGAACCTGAAGTTGAGCTCGCAGTATTGCCCGTGCCGCCGCCGGAAGGGGCGCCTGCCCGTTACGTTGCCGCGGAAGAGGGGGCGGACTTCATCGAAGACCCGGTCCGCATGTACCTGCGCGAGATAGGCAGGGAGGGGCTTCTCAAGGCGGCGGAGGAGCGCGTGCTGGCGCGGAGCATGGAGGCTGCGGCCCACGTGCGTAAGGTGGAGCGGCAGATGGAGGAGCTCCTGGGCCGCGCGCCCACGCCGCGGCAGGTGGTGCTGGAGATGCTCCGCCGCGTGTGCGATTCCGGGCCGATCGTCGTCGCCCTTGCCCGTTACGCGGGCGCGGAGGGAGAGATCACCCTCCAGCGCCTCGTCTCCGACCCGGCGCTGCGCGACGTGCTGGACGGCAACCTCTCCGAAGAGCTGATGGCCTACCTGGAAGAGGCGCTGAACGAGAGCATGGAAGACGTGCGCCGCCGCCTGGACGCCGCCTCCATCAACAGTCGCCTGCTGCCGGCGGAGGTTGTGGAGCTGGCGGGCGCGGACCTCGCCCTGACGGAGGTGCGGGAGCGCATCGCCGACCCCGGCTTCGCCAGGGAAGCGGAGGTGCTCGACCTCGTGTTCCACCGCCGGCTGGAGCGCATCAAGGTGGAGGGCCAGGCCGCGCACGACCACCTCACAGAGTGCAACCTGCGGCTCGTCGTCAGCATCGCCAAGAAGTACATGGGCCGCGGTATGCCCCTGCTGGACCTCATCCAGGAGGGCAACATAGGCCTCATCCGCGCGACGGAGAAGTTCGATTACCGTCGCGGGTACAAGTTCAGCACCTACGCCACGTGGTGGATCAAGCAGGGGATCACCCGCGCCATTGCCGACCAATCGCGCACCATCCGCGTGCCCGTGCACATGGTGGAGATGATCAACACCCTTATCCGCGCCAGCCGCGTGCTGGTGCAGCAGCAGGGCCGCGAGCCCACCATTGATGAGATAGCCGCCGTGATGGAAGTGACGCCCGAGAAGGTGCGGGAGGTCATCAAGATCTCGCAGGAGCCCGTATCGCTGGAGACGCCGGTGGGAGAGGAAGAGGACTCCCACCTGATGGACTTCATCGAGGACCGCGCCGCCGTGCCGCCTCAGGAGGCGGCCTTCAGCCAGGTGCTCAAGGACCAGATAGCAAGCGTGCTCACCACGCTCACGGAGCGCGAGGCCCGCGTGCTTGAGCTGCGCTTCGGCCTGCACGACGGCCGCGGCCGCACGCTGGAAGAGGTGGGCCAGGAGTTCGGCGTTACCCGCGAGCGCATCCGCCAGATAGAGGCCAAGGGCCTCCGCAAGCTCCGCCAGCCCGTCCGCGCGCAAAAGCTGCGTGACTTTTTGGAGTAGACCTCTCTCCCTGGCCCTCTCTTCCCGATGAAGCATGAGGGATCTTCGACCGACTTCAGAGAGAGGGGATAAGGCAGAACAGACGTGGAGACCTCTTGCCATGGCCCTTTCCGGCTGCTTCGGCCCTTTGCCCCATTCTTACCTCTCCCTTGACGGGAGAGGTCGTCCCGATGCCCCATCGGGACGGGTGAGGGTGTTGCCTTTGGCCCGCCGGCGCCCCCCGACCTCTCTCCCTAGCCCTCTCTCTGTCCACGGAGAGAGGGGACATGAGCCCCGCCCCTTTGTCGCCCCACCTTCCGATAATTCACCCCCACGTGCGTGGGGACAATCGCTGCGACAACCCGGACGCTTTCTATAGCCTCGGTTCACCCCCACGTGCGTGGGGACAATACGCCGATATGCCCGTCCACCATGCGGTAGAACGGTTCACCCCCCCCACGTGCGTGGGGACGATCAACCAGCGCAAACTGGTATGCCGTAGACGGCCGGTTCACCCCCACGTGCGTGGGGACAATACCGGCGGAACCGCCGGCAGGTCCACCAGCGCCGGTTCACCCCCACGTGCGTGGGGACAATCATCTGGGACCTGTTCAGGTAACCAGGGGTCTCGGTTCACTCCCACGTGCGTGGGGACAATCCTACGAGCATGTGATAATGCAGTTGCCCGTTCGGTTCACCCCCACGTGCGTGGGGACAATAGGCGTTCACGCAGGATGCGCTCTGCTTCCTTCGGTTCACCCCCACGTGCGTGGGGACAATGACAGCGTCAACCGTCATGACAACCTTCTCGTGCGGTTCACCCCCACGTGCGTGGGGACAATACTGAAAAAGGCCAGGGCCTCCTGTGGATTTACAGCCGTTAACGGGGAACGGTGATGAGCGCGAGCCCTTCGAAGTCTCGGACCACTCTGTTGGGGCTGCCCCACATTCGCAGAGCAAAGCCCTGCTCGTTATCTGTTGTGTAGGTGAGCATTGCCCCGCCGTCTTTCGCTTTCTTGCACACATCTTCCCACAGCCTGTCTCGCACCATGCCGGAGAGGTTGCCCACGAACACGCCCGGCCTGGGCTCTATCATCCACCGGCTGATCTCTCCCCTCAGGCTCGGCGATACTCTTTCAACCGTCAGCACTACCAATGGGTGCCTCCTCTGCGCCGTAGTTCACCCCGCCGCCCAGGAGCCCGACAAACGGGTCCCACAGCCCGCCGGGTATTGCGGCGTCTGCGTCCAGCTCCAGTTCACCAGCGGGGCCAACGTCCAGCGCCTTTTCGATATCCGGGATGACTCTGTTAAGAAACCTCCTTTCGTGGAAGATATCGCGACAGGTCTGGCGCACGCGGGTCTCCAGCTTGTCTCCGCCGTCCCCCACAGCCTTGAACGCGACGGGAATGGTGATCTCCGTCTTGTACAGGTCCGCGACATCGTAGACAAACGAGAGCATTTTGCCGGTGTGGATGAACCCCAGGGCAGGGGAGTACCCTGCCGAGACGATGGCGGCGTGGCAAACGCCGTACAGGCAGCTGTTTGCGGCGGAGCGCGCGCGGTTGATTGGGTCTGCGTTCATCCACTGCTCCCGCTGGTACGAGCGGCCGGACCACGGTATGCCCGTCTCGCGGCTGAAGCGGGCGTACGTCTCGCGCACGCGGATGCCTTCCTTGCCCCGCACCTGCCGGAGGTTGAGCGATGGGTCCAGCTCCTCGTTGAACCGCATGGAGTACATGCGGAACACCACCTTGAGCCGCGCTTTGAGGTCCGAGTGGAGGTAAGACTTCCTGAGTAGGTTGCGGGCGGAGCGAGTCTCCCCGGTGCCGGAGGCGTAAAAGCGCACCGCGCCCTCCCCGGACCACATGACCATGCAGCCGTTGTCTGCCAGGGTCTTGATGGCGGCGTGGGTTATCGTTGTGCCCGGCCCCAGCATGAGCGTGGTTAGCGATGCGCACGGCACGGCCGTTTTGCCTTCGGCGTCGTGCACGGCAATGGCCTTATCGTCCTGGTCAACGCGGCAGTGCTCCAGGTAGAGATAGGTCCAGCTGTCTCTCACTTTCGGGAGCGTGTGCAGGTCCTGGAGTCGCATGGGTCACCTCCCGTTGGCCGGCGCGAGAGAAAGCAGCCCGCACCCGAACGCCTTTGCGGGGCCGATGCCGGAGATGACTGACTCTCCCAAGCAGGATGGGTCCGTCACTTCCAGTACGCCGTCGTAGCGCGCCGTTCGGAGGCGGCTCCCCTGCTTATCCGGACCCTTGGAGAAGTTCAAATAACCGGCCTGGACGGCCATTTCCCTGATGCGGAAACCGCACCGCTGCGCACGGAGGAGAAGCCAGTCTTCGAGGCGCTCGTTCGGCACAGGCACCCTCTTGCCGTGGCTCTTCTTGCCGTCGTCCCCCGTCTTTGTCTCTATCTTACGGGTTGGATTCGCTTGGAGGCGGAACCTGTAGGAGTCCCCTTCCCTCAGACTGACCTCGAAGTGTTTGCCTGAAGGTGGCCCGGCCAGAAGGAAGACGGCGTTGCTGAACGCGTACCCCCAATCAGGCTGCACGGCGGATTGCACCAACACCATGGCCCTGCCGCCAGGAAGAGGGTCAATGCGAAACAGGAACGCTTCGGCGTTCGAGCGCTGGACATGAACGCTCCCAAAGTCGTCACTCATATACGGCTTTAGAAATTCACGATCTGACTTAAGTTTGCCGGCCGACGGGAAGCCCATCGACAGACGTTGGTGAACGCGATAGACGTTGCGGAGCCAAAGCCTTCCAGGCCTGGGGCGGTCCGGATCGTCCCCAACATTGATCAACAACTGTGAGAGGTACATTTCACTCTACCTCCGCGGCGGTCAGGTGTCGGCGGCGCGTCTCCAGGGAACGGAAGCGGATTATCTCAGAGCGCTTTTCAATGATCACGGCGCGCCACTGCGGCTCTTCGGGGTTGATGCGGTCGAGGCCCATGCCGAGTCCGTACTCCACCATGGTT
>VGZY01000089.1 GCA_016872355.1 SAR202 cluster bacterium
GATATCTGACACCAGCTTTCCCATCTTTTCCCAGTCCACAACTTGGGCTATCCTCTCCAATCGCTCGTTACGCCCAACCTGCTCGGGAAGGAACGCTTCGATCATGGACGGGTTTCCCATATTGCGGTGCATGGCTCACTCCATTTTGCTATATCTTCCTCGCACAGGTATGATTATCGCCTCTACCTTGGGTTATGCAAAGGTCTCCTCGGGGAGAGGAGGAAGAGCCCCCAACACATCCACCCAGGTCACCCTCTCTGTCGCCCGGAGCGGCGACATCGCCCCCTGAGGGGGAGAAACAGAGCCTGGAGCGGAGCGGGGGCACAAAAAAGCCCTGCTCCGGGTTTGGGGAAGCAGGGCTAAAGACGGCTGTGTAACCGCTTATGCCAGTACCTTTACCTCGAAGGCCTAACGACAAACGGCTTGGGCAGTCGATCGGACTCGCTCTCGACATGGTCGGAGCCTACCGCTGCGGGACAGTGCCGGACTTTGACCGGCTTCCTCTTTTAAGCCCGGAGGGCAGAACGCCCCCGAGGCACCCTCGCCGATATTCAGTTGTAAACGTTCGCACGCGTGCTCGAACGATGAGACTATAGCACCTTCCGGCCCGCGCTTCAACAGTCCTCGCAGATTGCAAACTATCCACTTTCCGCACCTTGCCGCAATGCCTCCAAGTAGGGGACAATACGTGTGTTATCGTTGAGCAAGTGTTTAAGAATTTGATAAAATACTGGCAGAAATGGAACTCATGGTCCACGATTGCAGGAGTGATTAATGTCGACACCAGACGGAAAGCGCCCAGAGGCCGCCTATACCTCCAGTGACATCCAGGTACTTGAGGGTATGGAGGCGGTCAGGCGCCGCCCAGGCATGTACATCGGCAGCACCGACCAGCGCGGCCTCCACCACCTGATCAAGGAGATAGTGGACAACTCGGTCGACGAGTTCATGGCCGGGTTCTGCACGAAGATCAGGGTTACTATCCACAGCGACGGCAAAGTGGACGTTTTGGATGACGGCCGCGGCATACCCGTGGACAAGCACAAGCAGACCGGCATGTCCGGCGTTGAGACGGTGCTGACGACGCTGCATGCCGGCGGCAAGTTCGGCGGCAAAGCATATACGGTGTCCGGCGGCCTGCACGGCGTGGGCGCGTCCGTCGTCAACGCGCTGTCCACCTGGCTGCGCGCGGAGATATACAGATACGGCAACGTCTATGTCCAGGAATTCAAGCGCGGCCACAAGACGACGGATCTCAAGAACAGCCCGCTGCCTCCCGAAGAGAGGGAGAAGAGGGGCACGCTTATCTCCTTTTATCCCGATCCCGAGATATTCAAGGAGATACAGTACGACTTCAAGGTGCTGGCCCAGAAGTTCAAGGAGTATGCCTACCTGAACAAGGGGCTGGAGATCACTTTCGTAAGCGACTGGATTTCCGACCTGTTCGAGAAGAAGGAGATAGTCTATCACTACGAGGGCGGAATCTCCCAGTTCGTCACAGACCTGAACGAGAACCGCATTGCGCTCCACAAGGACCCGATTTACATGGATAAGGTGGCAGAGGGCGGCACCATCGTTGAGGTTGCGATGCAGTACAACGACAGCTATTCGGAGTCGGTCTACTCCTTTGCGAACTGCATCAACACCATCGACGGCGGGACGCACCTCACAGGCTTCCGCGCGGCGCTGACGCGCGTCATAAACGACTACGCGCGCAAGCAGAAGCTCATGAAGGAATCGGACGCCAACCTGGCGGGCGAGGACGTGCGCGAAGGCCTCAGCGCGGTGATCAGCGTCAAGCTGCCCGAGCCCCAGTTCGAGGGCCAGACGAAGACGAAGCTGGGCAACGCAGAGGTCCGCAACCAGGTGGAGACGGTCGTTGCCGAGAACCTGCTCATCTACCTGGAGGACCACCCGCAGGACTCCAAGCGAATCATCGACAAGTGCCTGACCGCCCAGCGCGCCCGCGAGGCCGCCCGGAAGGCGCGCGAGCTGGTCATCCGCAAGAACGCGATGGACGGCGGCACGTTGCCCGGCAAGCTGGCGGACTGCTCCGACAAGAACCCGGAGAGGTGCGAGCTGTACCTGGTGGAGGGCGACTCCGCCGGCGGCACCGCGAAGATGGGCCGCGACCGCGCTTTTCAGGCCATCCTTCCGCTGCGCGGCAAGATCCTGAACGTGGAGAAGGCGCGAGAGGACAAGATGCTTGCGCACGAGGAGATACGCGCCCTGACCATCGCCATCGGCGCGGGCCTCGGCGAGGACTTCGACCTTGAGAAGTTGCGGTACCACCGCATCATCATCATGACGGACGCGGACGTGGACGGCTCCCACATCCGGACGCTGCTCCTGACCTTCTTCTTCCGGAACATGCACCCGTTGATCACCAACGGGAACCTGTACATCGCGCTCCCGCCGCTGTACAAGATATGGTCCGGCAAGAAGGAGCGGTACGTCTACGTGGAGCAGGAGAAAGAGAAGGCCGTCAAGGAGTTCGTCGGGGTCAAGAACCTCAGCATCCAGCGCTACAAGGGTCTTGGCGAGATGAGTGCCGAGCAGCTCTGGGAGACGACGATGAACCCGGAGAAGCGCACGCTCCTGCAGGTCACCCAGCGCGACCTCGCAGAGTCCGACCAGATATTCTCGCTGCTGATGGGCGACGTCGTCGGCCCTCGCCGCGAGTTCATCGAGCGCCACGCGCTGACGGTCACGAACCTGGACGTGTAGGCAAGGCAGGATACATTGCTTTGGTAGGGGGTCCCGATACATCGGGACCCTCGTTTTTTGCCGGGCGAGAGCCGTGGGCGAATGAATTCGCCGCTGAGTGGCGTGTGTATTGCTTCGCAATTCACATCGCCGGATGTCAGCCTTCGCGGACAACGAAGAATGCCTGGAGCATTGTGGGCCACGCCGGACCGAATCGTCCGCGAAGGCGGACGTTTGGCGTCGTTCATCGCATCGCGATGGACGCGCCCTCAGTGGCGAATTCATTCGCCCACGGCTCATTCGCCCACGGCTCATTCGCCCACTGCGATATTCGCCCACGGCCCCTAGGTCCCCGGTGGCCATTGGCGAATTCATCGCTGGGGTCTACGGCTCTGTCAGAAACGCGGCGATGTGCGGAGCGACCGCGTCCGGGATCTCCGCCGGGCACCGGTGGCCGCCGCCGGGGATGACGACGAGGCGCGCGTTCGGCATCGTCGCCTGCAGGAATTCGCCAACGGGCACGTTGTCCTCGCTCCCCCATATCAGCAGCGTGGGAATGTTGATCGCCCGGAGCCTGTCGCTAAGGTCGATCTTGGCGCTGATGAGCCACTCCGGGACGCCGCCGACGGCGTGCAGCGCGCCGGAGCGCCACTGGTTGGCACGCTTGTGGTCGACGCCCTTGGACGCCCCAGCGAGGACGAGGCGGCGTACGAGCTGAGGGTACTCGATGGCGAAGTACAACGCGGGCAGGCAGCCCATCGACTGGCCGAAGAGGTCGACCGGTATGTCCATGTGCTTCTTCACGGTGGCCATGAGGTCGTCGAACCCGCGGATATTCGGGTCCGGCGGGTTTGTCCCCATGCCGGGCCAGCCCATGAAGACGTTGTCGTAAGTGTTCGGCAGCCTGGCCGCAATCGGCTTCCAGAACTCGCGGTTGCCGGAGTTGCCGGGGAGGTAAACAGCGCGACGGAGGGTGGTATTGGCGGCCATGTGGTTACTCCCGGTTGAAAGTGCACGCAATGTTGCGATGTGCGGCGGACGCTCACCGAAACGCGGCCATTATAGCGGTGTCTCGGCAAGAAAGGGAGCGGCTCGCCGAGTTGTGGCGGTTGCCGCTCATGCCGGGGAGGAAGATGATGCGTGTGCCAGGCATTGAGCTAGCTCCTCTTCGCCCGATCAAGTCTGGCAACATACCTTAAACGAAACGCCGTCGCAATCAGCCACGCCATGAACGTCGCCACGAAGATCCGCTGAGTAAGGCCCGTGAATTCCGTCCCCGACGTAGCCGCAAACGCTACGAAAGCTGTCGCAACGAGCAGCGCAATGGCCATTGAGTAAGGTGCGAACGAGCGCCACCTGCCGTCTTGCCGGAACTTGAGCGACAACAGTATCTGAGCGGGTATAAGGCAGAGACAAGAGAAGACAAAGGCAATGCTGTGCACCGTTCCGGTTGGTGTCGACGGAGCGCCCTCCGCATCTGTGGGAAAAACCATAACAAGTATGATTCCAAATCCAAACAGCGCCAGGAGGACCAATTCCACCTTTGTGGTACTGGATGAGGATAAGCTCCTCCATAGCCCGGTAGCTAAGGCCAGCGTTCCTAATCCCAAGACTAAAAGCGCCGACTGCAGAATATCTCCATTTTCCGCGGTAACGTACTTGCTAATATGCTGTCGTATCGGATCGATCTCAGGGTGCATGAAGTGCAGCGCTAAAATACCGAAGGCATAAGCCGCGAAGCATACAATAGCGGAAGCTGCAAGTTCTGTGTTGCGCATTATGACCGACTTCACTACGTCTTCCGCTGGCGTTTCGGCTAATCATACCCCGACTAACACCGCTGTGGGACGCCGTTTTCGAAAGCCCGGTTTTGCCCTCTCCCAAGTTCGAACCTTCAGACCGTGTACAATGTGCGCACGAGCGCGGCGGTCACGCCCGCCAGGAGATTCACCATGCTGGGGTTCTTCAGCGTAGACCTGACGATAGACGACCAGGGGAAGCCGTGGCTGATCGAGATCAACGGGGCCAAGAGCGGCTTCGACGGCTTCCTCATGGCGTACAGCGACGAGGCGATCATTGACCGCATCGACGCGGCGTTCCGTAAGCACGTGGGCGGGCGCGACGTCTACATGGTCACGAGACTGGTGAACTTCGGCGAGCTTCCGCCCGGATATCTCGACAAGCTGCCGCGCGACTGCCTGCTGCTGCGGAGCATGATGAACGTTCTCCAGATGCTGCCTGAGGGGACCGTGGGCATAGGCTGGGCGCGGACGCGCGCGGACAGGCCGCCTTCCACGCTGGGCGCGGGCTCGTCGCTCGTGGCGCTGTCCGCGAAGTACCCACGCTTCCGCGAGGTGGCGCTGAACGTGGCGGACCCGGGCTATGTTATCCCCCTCGACCACTTCCGGGAGCGCGCCGAGGCGGGCGCCGTCTCGCTGAGGGCGGCGGCCCCGGAGGCGGTCAACGCTACCCGCATCCATGACGGCGACGTGATGTGGCTGCGGTGCCCGAGCCTGGGCTTCGCCGCGCCGCTACCGGACTTCGCGCAGAAGGTGAACCAGGAGTACCCGTACGACGCTATAGCGGACAACAAGCTGTTCACTTACCAGGCGCTTGACCCGCACATGGGAGAGCACATCCCAAGGTCTGTGCCCGTCGGGAACCGGTGCACGGGCTCTCGGTCTGTGCGCGAGTTCCTGTCGCAGGCATGCGACGACATCTTCGTTCGCAAGCCGCTGGCGAGCTCGCAGGCGCGAGGGGTGGAGTTCCTGAACCGCCGGGAGGTGGAGGACTACGCGGCGCGGCTGGAGCGGCTTGAGGCGGCGGACTCGACCGCCGGCGGCAGGCTGCCGCTGGAGCTGAGGGGCGTGGCGGAGTTTATTGAGCAGAACGCGCTGAAGTACGACGTGACATTGCTGAGCGAGCTGAAGCTCTCGAAGCCTGTGCGCTCCAGCCGGTCCGGCCGAGAGCACCACGGCTGCATGAGGGCGCTGGCGATGGTGTCGTCGCGCCCGGACGGCGGCGTGGACGTGGCGTACCTGGGGGCATACTGGCGACTGGCGCGTGTGCCGGCGGACGGCGACGGCCTGTTGTGGGAGCGGTTCGTGGGGAGCCAGTCGCAGGGGGCGCACTGCGAGGCGGTATCGTCGGAGGACGAGAGCACCGCGCGCGAGTTCGTGGACACGGCGCTGAAGGCGTACTGCCGGGCGGCGGAACGGTACCCTGCTGACCGGGAGGGATTCGAGGCGTGGGAGCGCGACTACTGGGTGAGGCGGTACCGGGGGCAGGCGCCGATGTTCGCATCTGGCGCGGGTTGGCCGCTGTTCCAGCAGGAGCTGGACTCGGCGCGGGCATACGGGGAGAGGCTCAAGGCGGATGCCGAGGCGCTGGGCTACCGGCGGACGCCGACGACGTTCCTGAAGGCGTACAACGCATCGCTGGTGAAGGATAAGCCGAAGTCGCGTCTGCGCGTCGACGTTAATGAGCAGGCCTCGCGGCTGGGTCTGCCATACCTGGTCAAGGACGCGGAAAGGATCGTGGTGGGTTAGCGGTCCCACATTTTCGTGCTGAAGTACCGCTCGCCAATGTCGTTGAAGATCGTGACTATCTTGCCTTTGCGGGCCTGGCGTGCGACCTCGTATGCGCCCTGGACGTATGCGCCGGACGACTGGCCTGCGAAGAGCCCCTTGCGAGCGAGCAGCTTCGACATTTCGTAGGATTTCTCCACGTCGCCGTCGAGCATCCTGTCCACGATCGACTCGTCGAAGGTGCTCGGTATGATGTGGCCCTCGCCCAGGTGCTTGAGTCCCTCCACGCCCGGCCACTCCGGCGGGTTGATGCCCACGATGGTGATAGCCGGGTTGTACTCCTTGAGCCTGCGGCCAACGCCGGAGATGGTGCCGCCCGTGCCGACGGCGGCGACGAAGTGGGTGAGGTCCGGGACCTGCCGGATGATCTCCTCCGCCGTTGTGTCGTAGTGCGCCAGCGGGTTGTTCTTGTTGCCGTACTGATCGCAGTGGAAGTAGAGCTGCGGATTGGACTGGTGGCGTCGCTTCACCTCGCGCAGCGCCTCGTCGTAGCCGAGCATCGAGTCCGTGAACACGATGTTCGCGCCGTGCGCGCGTATGCGCTTCTTGCGCTCCTCGCTGGCGTTCTCCGGCATCACGAGCTCCACCTTGTACCCGAGCACCGCGCCTATCATGGCATACGCGATGCCGGCGTTGCCGGAGGTGGCGTCCAGCACCGTCTTCTCCTTTGTAAGCGAGCCGTCCAGGATGGCCTCCACCAGCATGCGAAGGACGGGGCGGTCCTTGATAGAGCCGCCGGGATTGAGGTGCTCGAACTTGGCGTAGATCTCCGCCTGGCCGATTTCGAGGCCGAGATCGAGCCGCGCCGTGGGGGTGTTGCCGATGGCGAGCAGGGGAGGGTATTTGGCTACGAAGTCTCGGAAAGCTTTGGACTGCGGCAAAATGGGCTCTCCTCGGCGCGGCTGGGTCCTGGTAGTCAAAGCGGGCCTTTCGTGGCGTTCATGCTGATTGGATGCGCAATATGTAGTCGCGCGATGCATCGCGCTGGTCCGGTGTGCAAAAGCGCAACTAAGTATATCTGCGGCGCCGTGCTGCGTCCATTATAGGGCGCGGCGGCGATGTCTTATAATGCCATTCTGCGCCTCCGGCGCGAGCGAATGCATGGACGGTGATTCTCATGGCAGACCAGAGGACCGAGCAAAGAGCGGAGGAGCTTCGCAAGGAGCTCAACCGGCACAACTACCTGTACTACATCAAGGACGCGCCGGAGATCAGCGACGCGCAGTACGACGGGCTGTTCAGGGAGCTCAAGGCGATAGAGACGGAGCACCCTGAGCTGCTGACGCCGGACTCTCCTACCCAGCGCGTGGGCGCGCCGCCAGTCTCCGAGTTCGGGCAGGTGCGCCACCCGCTGCCGATGCTCAGCCTGGGCAACGCGTTCGACGACGATGACTTTCGGGCGTGGCACAAGCGCACGGCGGCGATGCTGGAGGTCAAAGAGTTCGACATGGTGTGCGAGCTCAAGTACGACGGCCTGGCGATTGCCCTCACCTACGAGAACGGCGTGTTCGTGCGCGGGGCGACGCGTGGGAACGGCAAGGTAGGGGAAGACATCACCGCGAACCTGCGGACGATAAAGTCGATACCCCTGAGGGTGCAGGGCGACGCGCCGCGCAAGTTCGAGGTGCGCGGCGAGGTGCTCTTCCCGACGTCGAAGTTCCAGAAGCTGAACGAGGAGCGCATTGCGGCGGGGCTAGCGCCGTATGCGCACCCGCGAAATACGGCGGCGGGCTCCGTGCGCCAGCTCGACCCGCGCAACACCGCCGCGAGGCCGCTGGACATGTATATCTATACTCTCGGCTACGCCGAAGACGCCCCCAGGAAGATCGAGGACCAGTGGAGCGCGTTGCAGTACCTCAGGGAGCTCGGGTTCAAGACCAACCCGAATAACAGGCTGGTGAAGACGACGTCGGAGGCTATGGAGTACTACCACGAGTACCTTGGCAAGCTGCAGCAACTCGACTACATGTGCGACGGCGCTGTTATCAAGGTCAACAAGTTCTCGATGCAGCGTCACCTGGGCGTTGTGGGCCGGGAGCCGCGGTGGGCTATCGCGTACAAGTTCCCGGCGACGCAGGCGGTGACTGTGCTGCTGGACATTCGGGTGAACGTGGGCCGCACGGGCACCATCAACCCGTACGCGGTGCTGGAGCCGGTGAACATCAATGGCGTTATCGTGCGGCAGGCGACCATGCACAACGAGGACTACATCAGGAGCAAGGACCTGCGCATCGGCGACCACGTGATGGTGGAGCGGGCGGGGGAGGTGATCCCGCAGGTGGTGGCGATCGTGGCTTCCAAGCGCACCGGCGCAGAGCGCGAGTTCAAAATGCCGGAGCAGTGCCCATCGTGCGGGGAGCCGGTCGCGCGGCCGGAGGGCGAGGCCAAGCATGCGTGCGTCAATTCGCGATGCCCCGCGCAGCTTGTGCGGTTGCTGGAGCACTTCGTCAGCAAGGGCGCTATGGACATCGACGGCCTTGGCATCAAGCAGACGACGGTCTTCCTGGAAAAGGGTCTCATCAAGGACGTAGCCGACCTCTACACGCTCACAAAGGAGAAGCTCATGGAGCTCGACCGGATGGGCGAGAAGAGCGCGACGAACATCGTGAGCGCGATTGCGGCGAGCAAGGACAGGCCGCTCGCCCGCGTGCTCGTGGCGCTCGGCATCGACCACGTTGGGTCGGAAGTGGCTGACCTCCTCTCGCGCCACTTCGGGTCTATGGAGGCGCTGATGGAGGCGAACGAGGACCGGCTGATGGAGATACCGTCCATCGGCCCAAAGATCACGTCGTCGGTCGCCGCGTACTTCCGAAACGATGTTAACCGGCAGGTCGTCGCGAAGCTGCGGGACGCCGGTGTGAAGCTGGAGAACGCGGTCAAGCAGGCGGCCGCCGCGCAGGTGCTGGAGGGGAAGCGGTTCGTCGTCACCGGCCGCCTGGAGAAGTTCAGCCGGAACGAGATAGCTGACAAGATCAAGGAGCTCGGTGGGCAGGTGAGCGGCAGCGTCAGCAAGAAGACGGACTACCTTGTGGCCGGCGAAGAGGCAGGGTCCAAGCTCGACGATGCGAAGGCGCTGGGCGTGAAGGTGATCTCCGAGGCGGACTTCGTTGAGATGATCAAGTAGAGGCTTCGCACTGCGCGCGGGCCTACGGCGCCGGGGTCGGCGTCGGGCGCTGCATTGTGCCGGCGAACTGGAACGCCCGGGCGGCCGTCTGGTAGACGTATAGCGAGCCGTTCGCTTCCACAACGATCCTGAAGCCTGGGACTGTGGCGGTCGAATTAGTCCCGGTGAGGGTGGACTCGTTCCACTCCGCGCGCTCTACGGCGTAGATGCGGACTGACTTGGGTGAGGCGGACAGCTGGCCGCCGAGCTCCGCACGGACTCGCAGGTACTGGAGGAAGTAGTCGTTGATCGGTATCCCCGCGGGCTGGCCGGCTACAAAGCAAGAGTCTATGCTGCCGGCGGCGGGGCATAGCTCGGGGTCGGAGTAGTCGATCACGAATCCCTCCGGGAAGTCCGAGGGTGCGGGCGTAGCCGTGGACGACGGCGGGGCGTTGCCTCCGCGGTCCAATACCAGGGCCGCCGTCACCACCACCGCCACCGCGGCGAGGACACCGGCGGCCGGCAGCAGCCACCTCTTTGACATCAGCGCGCCTCCGCGAAAGAATAAATGGGTAATAGCCCCGCGAGGATGACCCTATCTATATTAGCCACCTCAGCCTGTGGAATATACGCAATTACGAGCGGCTCCAGCTAGATTTTGGGCCGGGAATAGTCCTGTTTCAAGGGGAGAACGGCCAGGGAAAGAGCAACCTCCTGGAAGCCATGTATATGCTCGCCATCGCCCGGTCGTCGCGGGCGAGCACGGATAGGGAGATGGTGCGGCGCCAGTCGGTGGGAACAGATGCGCAGGCGCAGATTTCGGCCGTTGCCCACCGCGAGGGCGGCAAGGTGAAGGTCCAGATGGACTTCAGCGTCTCCACGGCCGCAGCCGGCCCGGAGGACAGCCCGCAAGGCGTCTACACGCAGAAGTACGTGCGCGTGAACGGCCTACCGCGCCGCAGCGCGGACCTGGTGGGCGAGATCAACGCCGTGATGTTTACGGCGCAGGACCTGGACCTGGTGTACGGGTCGCCCAGCACCCGCCGGCGTTACCTGGACATCCTTATATCGCAGGCGGACCCCAGGTACCTGAAGGCGCTGCAGCGGTACCAGAAGGTGCTGGTGCAGCGGAACTTCCTGCTCAAGCGGATGCGCGACCGCCGGGCGCAGACGGGCGAGATGGACTTCTGGGATGGGGAGCTCGTGACGAGCGGCAGCTACCTTGTGACGAAGCGTGCCGAGACGCTGCTCGGATTGGGGCGGATAGCATTCGGGCTGAACACTGCCCTCGCCGGCGAAGGCGGGGCGGCCCTGGAAGCGCAGTACGCGCCCAGTTTCCCGGTCGGGAGAGGCGAGATGGAGGCAGCGGCGGAATTCAGGGCCGCGCTGGAGTCGTCCCGCCCGAAAGAGCTAGCTGCCGGCATGACGATGGCGGGACCGCACAGGGACGATGTCCGCCTGCTGCTGGGCGGCATGGACGCCGGGCAGTATGCATCGCGCGGACAGGTGCGGGTGCTGGTCCTGGCGATGAAGCTGGCTGAGGCGCAGTACCTGAAGGAGCAGCGCCGCCAGGAGCCTATTTTGCTGCTGGACGACGTGCTGTCGGAGCTGGACGCCCGGCGCAGGGCGCACGTGCTGGATATGGCCGCAGGCTTCCAGCAGTCGTTCATCACCACCGCCGACCCGGAGATGATACCGGAGAAGTACACGGCGCGTGCGCAGGCGTACGTGGTAAGGAAGGGCGTTGTGGAGAGGAGTGAAGGCGTGGCTTAGAGTCCGGACAGACAAGGCATGCAATGTCCCGCGGCACGGGCGATCATGACTGCCGGGGTGCTTGTCGAAGACGCTTGAGTCACCTTTTCGTAGAGGCGGGTCTGAGACCACTCGTTCCAACTAATTCCATTTCCGAGTTTGCGAATCTCGGCCTTACGGACTAAAGGGCCGTGTTCCCTGAGCCCAGCCCGTTGGGCTGGGCTCAGGGAACACGCTCCTTCAGAGCGTTAGGGCCAGGACACCGGACAAGGCATAAATCAAGACTCGGAAAATCGAATTAGTTGGAGCAGGTGGGTCTCAGACCCGCCCCTACCGAGAATCTGTGGGCGCACGGATAGATGTAATTTTCGGAGGCTTATTTGGTCCTGATCGAGGGCAACGGCCACATGCTCGACGGTACATCGCTGCTTCCTCTAGATGAGGCGGTGGAGAGGGCTGCCGAGATGGTGCTTGAGGCGGAGTACGTGGTCGCGCTATGCGGGGCGGGCGTGTCGGTGGAAAGCGGGGTGCCGAGCTTCTGGGGGCCGGACGGCCTGTGGGGGAAGCTGGGCGCGCCCAGCCTGAAGGGCTACCGGATGTTCCTGGACGACCCCGTCTCCTGGTGGCGGCAGCAAGTGGACAGGGCGGCCGATCCCGCTCGCACGGCTTTCCGCGACGCAATCGAGCGGGCTCTGCCCAACCCGGGCCATATCGCCATAGCGGAGATGGAGCGAATGGGGGTGTTGCGGTACACGATTACTCAGAACGTAGATGGGCTGCACCAGGCGGTGGGCGGCGCGAACGTAATCGAGATCCACGGCAACCGCAAGAAGATCAGGTGCATCGGATGCGAGCGCAGGTGGCCGCGCGACGAGTTCCACACAGACGACATGCCGCCGAGGTGCCCGGACTGCAATGCGCTGGTCAAGACAGACACCGTTATGTTTGGCGAACCGGTGCCCAGAATGGTGCTCGACAGGTGCTATGAGGAGGTCGAGCGCTGCGACCTCTTACTCTCCATCGGCACATCTGCAAAGGTCTTCCCTGCGGCCAACCTGCCTAATCGGGTCCTGGCTGCAGGCGGGGCGGCCATCGAAATAAATACGGCCGCCACCAGGCTCTCTCCGCGCGCCGGACTAGTTTTGAGGGGATGTCAATGCTCAATGACTTTGTCAGTCTTACTGCTCAGTGATTTTGTCAGTACGACTGGTTTTGGTTGAATCAGTCTCGATCTCCAAGGGTGATCTTGAGCCGGCTTTCGATCCTTGGGCGAGGAGA
>VGZY01000090.1 GCA_016872355.1 SAR202 cluster bacterium
GCTTCTCAAGGACAGCGTTCAACACTACCGTTCGTTTAGCCTCTCTCTCGCTCATTGTCAGTTCTTTCATAGACTGACATTTTCACTGCTCCCTTAACCCCTGACACTATCACTGCACCAATGCAGCCGCCGCCGGGGGACATTGATCGGCATTCGTGCGCCATTTATACTAGCCAAAGCCCAAACCACGTACGTAGTACCACGTAGCTTTCAGGTGTGGAGGTGCGGTGGTCGAAGGATTTTTCAGGAGCTCACCAGGATGACGGTCACAAGATGGTCTCTCCGCTGGCAGGCCGCCACGGCATTTGCGATTGCCTTTGCCGCCCTGGCAATGGCGTCTACGGGCGTCAGCCACGCCGCCGCGAGATCGATCATTGACGACGCCACGGGCGGAGACTGCTCCTCGATGGGGGCATGGAACGCTTCGACGAAGACCTGCATACTGACTTCAGATGTCAGCGGGCAGATCAGAATTGCCGGAAGCGGGATAACGCTGGACGGCAACGGGCACACCCTCACCGGCGACGGTTCAAGCGCAGCAGTGTATGTCTTTTCGCAGTCGGGCGTAACCGTCAAGAACCTTAAGGTCACCGGCGGCTCGTCCGGAATACAGCTCGTTTCGTCCAGCGGCAACACAATCGAAAGCAACGTAATCACCGGCAATACCCAGTACGGCGTACAGGTGAACTCATCCAATTCCAACGTTGTTCGCAATAACGAGTTTACCGCCAACCAGTTTGGGATCTATGTAGTTGGATCGCTGGATAACCTGATAGAGGGCAACATTGTCTCTGCCGCTACTTACGGCATTTAACTGAACAACCTGTCTATTGCGAACGTTGTGTCCGGCAACACAAGCACCGGCAACGTCTACGGCACGCTGGTGAATTCATCGTATTCGAACGTGCTTAAGGAGAACACTCTCCAGGGAAACACGCACGGCGTGAGGCTGACCTTCTCAGGCAGCAACAGCGCCTACAACAATAACTTCCTCGGCAATACGACTCAGGCTTCAGACGTACTGGGCGCAGGGAACGCCTTTTACCAGCCTGCCCCTGCAGGCGGCAATTACTGGATTGAGCTTTCGGGTTGCGCGGACACGGATCACAACGGCTTCTGCGACGCGCCATATTCCGCCGGCGCCGTTTTCGATGCGTTTCCTCTCGCGCAGAAGTTCTTGCCGGACCACACCGCGCCGGTGCTGCATTTGCCCGGCGAAGTTATTCTGGGTGTCAGCACCCCATCGGGGACTGTATACAACTACATAGTTGACGCCACCGATGATTTCGACCCTTCCCCGTCGGTATCCTGTGCGCCAGGACCGGGGACGCTCTTTCCTCTCGGACCGACCCAAATAGACTGCACCGCCACCGACGCTGCAGGGAACAGCAGAACAGGGAGTTTCAACGTGATTGTCCATTATGTGGGGCTTGACTATGCAATCCTGGCTGCGGGGCCCAAGGGTGCGGACATCGGCGTCGGCGCGGTCGTCGAGGGGGACTGGTCGGGGGGAACGGTGAGGTCGACCTGAAGACCAAGTCCTCGGTAGGCGGTGTTATGACAGCGGGTGGTGTTAAGGCCGGCCCAGGATCATCGGCGGGTGAAATTACCTCGGCCGGCGTGGTGAAGGTCCAGAAGGGGGCGTCGACGGGCGCCGTGACCGAGGGCGCGACGGTCCAGAAAGTCACGCTGCCGACTGTGAATGCGAACCCTGAAGGGACCGGCGGCATCCTGCGCAAACCCAAGGACGCGCAGGCCGGCGCACTGATGCTGATGCCGGGCCGCTATGGCAAGGTAGAATCTGCCCCGAAGGACAACCTCATTCTCGTGGGCGGCGACTACCACTTCGTCGATCTCACGGTGGATGCTTTCAGCACGATCACGATCGATCTTTCCAACGGCCAGCCGCTCGTTATTCGTGTCGCGGAAGAGATCACATTCGGCTCAGGCGTCAAAATGAAGGTCACGGGTGGAGACGCGTCCGATATCATCATCATGGCGGACGGGTCCAAGCTGTGGCTTCGCGACGATGGGGTGTACTACGGGACTATGGTGGCCCCCAACGGGAACGTCATTATCGGACAGAAGTCCGAGCTCACAGGCGCCGCATGGGGACGCGAGGTATGGGTGATGACGGATTCGGTGACCAAGGCTGCCGCATACCGCCACCCGGTGCCGTAACCGAAGGCGCATGCCTATTTACGCCCCATCTTCATGGGTATAGAGTATGGCGGAGCCTCACCAAAGGGAGCCCGACATGCAAACACCCAACCCAAGCTTTTTGACCAACGGACCTCTGCAAGTCCTGGAGGCGAAAACCCTTTTTCCCTCGAACAAGGTTGTCGTCAATAAGGCGGCGACCCTTAACCGCCTCAGCACGGGCCGATTGATGCTCGCGTTTGGCCACAGCGAGGGCGCCGTCAACGGCAACTTCGGCTCAGTAGTCTTCTCTAAGTCGGACGACAATGGCAAGACCTGGTCCGCGCCGAAGGTGGTCCACGAAAACCCCAGCTGGCACTGCATGATCCAGGGTGGGATGATGCGCTTCCGGGACGACTTCGTCCGGTTGTTCGTGGGAGGCATCCAGATCGACTTCGGCCTGGGCGGCCACCAGCCGTTCGACAAGATGTACGTTGTGCCGGTGGACACCAGGGACGGCGGCGAGACATGGTCGAAGCCGGGTCCGGAGGTGAGCCTCTTCCCGGTGTGGACGGAGATGTACGGCTCCTCGAACCCCCACAAGCTGTCGGACGGCCGGTACATGCTCGCATGCATGGGCACGCTTGGGCGCGACACCGACTGGCACTCCGGCGTGACTTTCACGGACTCGAACGGGAACGGCTACACGAAGCCGACGATCATCGCCCAGGCTCCGGGCCGAGACTACAGCGATATCGACTGCGTTCGGCTGAACGACGGGCGGTTCCTGGCAGTGGTGCGCGAGCACCAGGTCAAGGACAGCGTCTACTCCCATTCCTCCGATGAGGGCAAGACATGGACGCCCATCAAGCCGACCGGCTTCAAGGGCGCCAATCCGCGCCTCCTCAAGCTCCGCAACGGCTCCATCGCGTGCGCCTACCGCAACGAGGACCGCGCCACGCGCGCCATCAATATCAGCGTCAGCGAGGACGGCGGTCACAAGTGGAAGCTCGCCGGCACCCTCAACGTCGGCGATGACTCGATCCCCATCAAGCCCAGCTACATCTCAGGCTACCCGTCCATGGTCTACATCAACGACCGCGACATCGCCTGCGTCTTCCACACCTACCCGGAGAAGTCGGGCAGGGTAGAGCTACATATGGTGACGCTCCGCGACATGACGTAGGGGGACCAGATGGAAGTGAGTTCCTGTCCCACCTGTCATCGCCCCATCAAGAGCATCCATGACTTCCAATCGGTGACAATTAGAAATTTCCGGCTGGAACCCCTTCAAGACCGTGTCGTCGATGAGTTCGATCCGAGGGGCCATGACAAGCGGCTAGAGGCGATGCACGCGCTCAACGCGAGGATCAGGCGAAAGGAGACGGTTTCAGATGAAGAATGGGCTGCATCCTCCTCCGCGGGCGGCGTCGATCGCAGGGAGGAGGTAGTGCAGGCCGTAGCGGTGCTGAAGCCAACTTTTGACCGGCTCAAAGCCATAGTAGGGCAGGCTGTTTCACCCAGCAGGATCGAGGCTGAATTCGGCGCGCACCGTGTCCTACCCGGGTCTGGTCTCAGAGTATCCCTGTCGACGAAATCGATTGAGGGAATGCAAGGCGTGTGCGCCGTGACTATTCTTGGTAGCCATGTGTTCCGGGATGGGTGGGCCGTCCTTTGCGACGTGGCTACCTTTGACTTCGACGGAAGCTTCTCCGATCCCCCGTTAACGCGAGCATACCTTACGAGTAGCACGCAGCAATAATTAACCACGTTCGGTAGCTGAAATCGCCACATCCGGCGATGCAATGGGCCGCGCGGGCTGGTGTAATGGAGCGTGGAGGCGTACGCGCTGCGCCTACCAAACACTGCGAGGTGTGCGGCCATGGCGCTCATTACACCGGTCCTGGCGGCCATTTCCCGGATGGCCGAAAAGATCCTCAACACCGCGTTTGGCTGGGCCACCATTACGCTCTTCGGCCGTGTCCAGCAGAGCCGGCAGATATTCCTCTCCATCATTTCCTTCGGCTCGGTGGCGTGGCTAGCGAGCGTCCTCGGCATCGCCTTTCCTGAATTCGGGACCTTCCTGTTATCGTTCGTGACGCTGCCCGACTGGGTGAACGAGGCATGGGTCCGCCTGGCCATGCTGGTCGCGGCGCTGGTCCTCCCCCTGGTTATCGGCGTCGTGGGTCTCATTATGCTCGAGAAAGAGGACAGGCCTGCCGGCATCGGCGGGAAGCTAGTGGCGGTGTTGCGGGGCTACCCTTATGCATTCGGCCTCGCTCTCACGCTCATTATGATGGTCCTCTTCGTCCCATTCATGAAGCTGCGCACCCTAATCAAGCGATGGGATTCCCAGCACGTGCCCGTCGTTGTAGAGCCGAACGACTACCTTGAGGTTGTAGACGGGGTCCAGGAGAGCCTGGAGGCGCGCGGCTGGCCGATCACGCGCCGCCGGGCCGGGCTGATGATTCGGCTGCCCACGAAGATACTGGACTTCTTTGCCGGCGGAGCGATTGACGACCTGGTGGTGGACAACCTCTCCATTCTCAAGACTTCCACCGGTGAGGTCATTTTGCACCCGGCGGACCTGGTGATCAGCGGAAAAAAGTGGGAGGTGAACCGCGCACGCGCGGCGATTACGGAGCACCTGGCCTTCTCGAAGGCCCATCTCACATGGTCCACGGACGCCAACAAGTTCGAAGACAGGATCGTGGTTATCTGGAGAGCGATGAAGGGAGCGTATGGCCCGCCGTACTGGGATGAAGTTGCCCATATGATGAAGGAGATAGACCGCGACCTGAAGGAGCTTAACGTCCCATTCGACGAATGGGAGACGCTCTTCCGTGCCAAGCTAACGATAGAGCGGGAGCTGCTCTGGCTGATCAGCGGCGACGCCGCGCTGGCGCTTGTCGCCCTCCCTGAGGCTACGGACCTCCGAGACGCGCGCGAGCGCCAGGAGACGAAGACTGCGCGAATGGGCGTCGTCGGCGCCGTGGCAGGAGCGTCCGCGGGCGTTGTCGCCGGGGTGATCGCGGCCCAGCGAGCGAGGGCCAATCGCAAGCTCGAGGTTACGTTGGAGGCCAACCCGGACAGCGGCCACAAAAGCGTCCTCGTTCACGGTGTTTCCGTGACCGACGTCAAGGCGAAGGCGTGGGACCGGTCGGAGGAGATGCGGCGGAAGGCGGTTGCCAGGCGGCGTGAAAAGGGGTAGCCGACGGGTAGAGGAAGGGGCGGTTGAGTCATTCCGACGAGTCAAAGTCGTCGAGGTCAGTCCCGATCTGTCAGCGCCCGACTTTAGAGCGACGCGCCTTGAAGAATGTGAGGGCTGCCAGGGCGGCGGAAATCAGGGCCAGGCCTGCGAAGCCGACCGCCGGCACCGGGACCAGTCCCAACGGCGTGACCACAACCGCGTCGATGAGAGACGCGTGCTCAACGATGTTGATAAGGTACGGTAGTCGCAAAGCAGGTGAGTCGGCGATGGTACCGTGTTCCACGACGTTAATGAGGTGAGGGGGGCTCAAGGTCGCGCTGTCGCTAACGGTCAGTTCCTCGGTCCGTTCGATGATCGTCGGAGGCTGCAGGTGCGCAATGTCGACGACCGCCAACGTTTCCAGAACGGGAATCGACAGCGGTGGAGTCAAAGCAAATATGTCGACGACCACAAGGGTTTCGACGACGTGGACCTCAGTTGGGCCTGACTGCGCGGCGGCGGTCCCACCCGACAGGGTCGAAAACGCCGCAACTACAAACGCAGCCATGAACGCTGGGCCTGTCAGTCTCCTGGTCACATGGAAAGACATCACTACGCCATGTCCCTCAGTGGATCCGTTTGGTGAGATTCAGGGAGCGATTGAGAAGACCAGGTCCACGGTCACAATGACCTGGTGTCCCGCCTCTAACTGCAGGGGAGTTGGGAGCTCCGCTGTAGTGAATCTCGGCCACGTGCCGAGCTCCACGACATTGCTTCCTGAGCAGTCCGCAGTCGCCACAGTGGGTTCGCAGTATTCGTGCGTCGTGGACACGAAGACGATTTCACCCGCGTTCGGCGCTATCATACTGCCGTGGAGCCTCATGCCGTTTTCGACGGAGTTATCGGTGACCAGATTCCGGGATTCCGCATCAGGAATACTGCTATCAGGTTCGGTTATCCTGCATATCGAAGGGCAAGGGCTGGCGTCCGGCGACATGATCGCGAGGCTCCACGGCCCTGAAGAGTAATATCCAAGGAGCATCGCCACCAGGTCTGCCACGCCGAAACCCGTAAGCTCATTGTCGAACTCTATACTCCGGGCGATTTCTCCGCTGGGCCGACTGACCTCGATCTTCCTGTGTCCATGCAGGTCAATTGCTTCTCGTTGGGCGCCCTGCGCACTCGCGGAGAGCGCTTCTCCACCGTTCCCCCCGTCGTGCGAACTATACGAAAAGACCGCCGCCACCGCGAGGGCGATGGCCAGCACCGCAAAGGCTCCTGCAGCCAGATAACCCAGTCGTGCTTTCATGTGGTTCCCACGTCTTTTGGTGTTGCGCAAATCGTCGAACAAACGCCTCTGTTTGGCCGCAATCTATCACAAATCCCGACCGTTTCCAATGCCTGCGTCACCAACGGAGCGGCGACCCGGGAAAATTGAGCGCGCAGGTAGGGGTTGCCCTCTAAAGTGCATCCGCCAGCACCTCCACCAGGTGCCTGGCGCGCTTGCCGGTGCCGTCGTGGATCTGCTGGCGGCAGGAGATGCCCTCCGTCACGAACGTGACGTCGCCCTCCTGCGCGCGGACCGCGCCGAAGAGGCTCTTCTCACCCATCTGCATCGAGATGTCGTAGTGCTCCTTCTCGAACCCGAACGCCCCCGCCATGCCGCAGCAGCCGGACTGAATCTCCGTAGCCTCTGCGCCGGGTATCGACTTCAGCACGTCCATCGCTTTCTTCGTGCCGACGAGGGCCTTCTGGTGGCAGTGGCCGTGCATCATCACCTTGCCCAGGCCTGCCTTGAAGGGAAGGGTAGCCCCATCCTTCTCCTTCGCGTGGACGACGAACTCCTCGATCAGCATCGTGCTCTCTCCCACCTGCTTCGCGACCGGATCGTTACCAAGCAGGTCCAGGTAGTCGTCCTTGAACGCGGACGCGCAGCTGGGCTCAATGGCGATCATCTTCGCGCGCCGGCTGATGTACGGCAGCAGCAGGTCCACGTTTGCCCTCGCGTTCGCCTTCGCCTTGTCCACCATGCCCTTGGAGAGCATCGGGCGGCCGCAGCACCGCGTGCCGGGGACGAGCACCTGGTAGCCGAGGGCCTTTGCCACTTTTACCGCCGCGCGGCCCAGCTCAGGGTGGTTGAAGTTGGTGAACGTGTCCGGGAAGATCACGACTTGCCCGCGCGTCTGCGCAGTCTCAGGCGAGCCGCCGCGGGCGCGGAACCACTGGGTGAAGGTCTGGTTTGCGAACGGGGGCAGAGTGCGCCTCTTGTCCACGCCGGCGTAGCTCTGCAGCATCTCTTTGACGAACGGCGCTTTCATCGACCAGTTGGAGATGGGCGCGAAGAACGATCCCATTTTACTTAGCTGGTCAATGTTGCCGAAAACGCGGTTGCGGACGGGGTAGCCATTAGTTTTGTGGTACCTGTCCAGGAACTCGTACTTCAGCTTCGCCATGTCCACGTTGGACGGGCACTCGGCCTTGCACCCCTTGCACTCGATGCAGAGGTCCATCACCTCGTACAGCCGCTCGCTCGCCAGGCTGTCCATCGGCAGCGCGCCGGAGATGGCCGCCCGCAGCGCGTTTGCACGGCCGCGCGTGGAGTGCTCCTCGTCGCGCGTGACCATGTAGGACGGGCACATGATGCCGCTCGTGACCTTGCGGCAGGCACCCTGGCCGTTGCACATCTCGATCGCCGAGGCGAAGTTGCCGTCCTTCGCGAAGGTGAAGCCCGTCCTGAGCTCCACCGGCCGGTACTTGGGGCCGATGCGCAGGTTCTCCGTCATCGGCGGCGAGTCCACGATCTTGCCGGGGTTCATGAGGCCCTTGGGGTCGAAGGTGCGCTTCACCTCGCGGAAGGCGTCGTAAATCTTCGGCCCGAACATCTTCTTGTTCCAGACGCTGCGCACCAGGCCGTCCCCGTGCTCGCCGCTCATGGAGCCGCCGTACTCCAGAACAAGGTCGCTGATCTTGTCGGCGATGGATACCATGCGGTCCACGCCCTCCTGCAGCTTCAGGTCGATCAGCGGGCGGATGTGCATGCAGCCGGTGCTCGCGTGGCCATAGTAGCCGGCGATCGTGTCGTGCTCGCGGACAATCTCGTCGAAGCGCTTGATGAACTGCGGCAGCTTCTCGGGCGAGACGGCGGTGTCCTCCACGAACGGCAGCGGGCGTCGCGGCCCCGGCGCGTTCATCATCAGCCCCAGGCCCGCCTTGCGGACCTCCCACACCTTCGCCTGATCTGCCGGCTTCGTCAGCTTGCGCACGAAGTAGCCCATCCCCGCCTTCCGCATCCGCTCCTCGCACGCGTCCAGCTTCGACTCAACCTCGGCCTCGCTCTCGCCGCTGAACTCCGTCGCCAGGATGGAGTCGGGGTCGCCCTCCAGGAAGTCGGTGAGGCGCGAGTAGGTCAGGTTGTTCCGGGTGTTGCGCAGGATCATGCTGCCGATGTGCTCGATCGCGTCCGGCTTGAGCTCCAGTGCCGCGACCGTCGCCTCCATCGACTCTATCAGGTCGTTGAAGTGGATGACCGCGAGCCCCTTGAAGCTGGGCTTTTTGGTAATCTTGACCTTCGCCTCGGTGATCGTGATGAGCGTCCCCTCGGAGCCGACGACGAATCGCGCCATGTTGAAGGCGTTCGGGTCAAGGAACTCATCGAGGTTATAGCCTGACACGCGCCGCTGTATCTTCGGATATCGCTTGATCACCTCGTCGCGGTGCGACTCCCCAATCTCGAACATCTTGCGGTAGATATCGCCCTCGAAGCCGCTCGCCAGCTTCTTAAGTGCGATGCCTTCCCGGTCGAGCGGCGCGAAGTGCGCTGTATCGCCGTTCGCGAGGACGACGTTCATCGCGATGACGTTGTCCACGGACTTGCCGTAGACCATCGAATGGGAGCCGCAGGAGTTGTTGCCGAGCGCGCCGCCCACGTTGCCGCGGTTGCTCGTGCTGGGGTCCGGCGTGAAGGCCATCTTCGTGTGGGCGATCTTCTGGTTCAGCTCGTCCAGGATGATGCCCGGCTGCACGCGCGCCCAGCCCTCCTCCGCGTTCACCTCCAGCACCTCACGCATGTACCGGGAGAAGTCCATGACTATGGCGCGCCCCACGGTCTGGCCGGCCAGGCTGGTGCCGCCGCCGCGCGGAAGGACGGGCACGTTGTACCGGTTCGCCGTCTCAACAACGGCGATCACATCCTCCGGCGTCTTCGGTATCACGACGCCTATCGGCTCGATCTGGTAGATGCTGGCGTCCGTGCTGTACAGAACGCGCGACATCTTGTCGAAGCGCACCTCGCCCGTCACGAGCCGTCGCAGGTCGGCGACGAGCTCCTTTACATCCATTTCCGCGGTTGTTGTCAATTTGGAACTCCAGGGCTGGGGTGAAGGGTGAGGGGTAAGGTGAAAACCCAGGAACCGGCTGTTAACCTTACCCTTTACCCCTCACCCTTCACCCCACCGTCGCGTGCTTTGCCCCGGGGGACATCGCTCTTGAACAGAACGGCCAGCAGAGGGGGCGCGACGGCTGTAGTAATTATCGTCATCATAATAGCGACACCGTAGAGGTCCTGTCCAAGAACGCCCTGGGTTATGCCCACGCCCGCCATGATCAGCGCCACCTCGCCGCGCGGCAGCATGCCCGCGCCGATGCGCATTGCGCCGCGGGTGTTGAAGCCGACGGCGAGCGAGGGCAGGCCGCAGCCGATGAGCTTGCCGATGGCGGCGAACAGCGTGATGACGAGGCCGAATACGACCACTCCGGACATTGTGGAAACGTCTACGAGCATACCTGTGACGACGAAGAAGACTGGCACGAGGAGGGCGCCGATGCCCCGCAGCGGCTCATCGATCTTGTGCGCCAGCTCAGTACCTGAGAGCGCGAGGCCGATAGAGAAGGCGCCGATTATCATCGCCAGCCCGGCGGTCTCCGCCATTCCCGCGGCAAGAAGGCCAAGCGCCAGCGCGAGCGAGACCTGCGCGCCGCCGGACCGGAACTTTCCAAGTAGGTTTGAGATGTGCTTCGACAGAAGGATGCCGATGCCGGTCAGGCCGAGCCAGAACCCGAATGCTTTGAAGGCGACCCAACCGACCGAGGTGACCGAAATGTTACCCGTGGCGCTGATTCCCACCACGACCGTGAGGACGAGAATGCCGATAACATCGTCCAGCACGGCGGCGCCGAGTATTGTCACCCCCTCGGGCGAGATCAGCTTCTTGATATCTCCCAGAACGCGGACTGTAATGCCGACCGAGGTGGCGGTCATCACCGCGCCCATGAAGAGCGCCGTCCCGTCCGTCATGCTGTCGGCGTAACCGAACGCCATCGTGAGCGCGACGCCGAAGATGAACGGCAGGATGACGCCGCCGACGGCGACGATCGTCGCCGGCCTGGCGTACTTCAGGAATTGGCCAAGGTTGGTCTCAAGCCCCGCCATGAACAGCAGGACGATGGACCCGACCTGGGCGATGGACCACAGGCCCTCGGACACGGGGATTGAAAACCCCTCGTGCCCGCCTTCCGCCAGGTGAGGGAAGAGCGCTCCGACAACGGGGAGGTCCATGCCTCCGAGCGCGTACGGGCCGATGATTATGCCCGCCGCCAGCTCTCCCAGGACAGCCGGCATCTTGAGGAAACGGTCGCAGATTTCGCCCGCGACCTTCGCGGCTACGAGGATTATCGCAAGCTGGAATACAAGCTTGATGAGCGCATCGTGGTCCATACCCTGTACCTGCCCTGGCGCGCCATTGGAGCGGAGCCCCGTATATTCTGATGCTTACGCCACGGCCGTGCAAGCGAGGAAGGGGCGGTGAAAACGCAAGGGTCCCGGCATTCGCCGGGACCCTTCTTGGGTCACTGGAGGATTGTGCGAGACCTACACTACCTTGAGAATCTTGTACTTCAGCGTGCCTCGGGGAGTTGAGACGACCACTTCCTGGCCGGCGGAGCGCGATATGAGCGCCTTTCCGACGGGGGAGGCATCGGATATCTTGCCTTCGTTCGGCTTGGCCTCGGACGCGCCTACTACCCAGTACTTGTAGTCCTTGTTGGTCAGGAGGTTCTTGAGGTGGACCTCGGAGCCGACCCTGACCGCCTGCCCGCTGGTCCGGGTGGCATCGGCTATGACTGCGACATTCAGAGTGCCCTCAATCTGGCGAATGCGGGACTCGAGCAGTCCTAGCTGCTCGCGGGCTGCCTCGAGGGGTGCGTTCTCTCGAACGTCCTTGTCTGCCGCTGCCCTTCTGATCTCGGCCGCGATGGGAGCGCGCTCCGACTTGAATCGCTCCAGGTCTGCCACGAGCTGCGCGTGGCCGTCGGCGGTGAGCTCCACCGTCTGCTTCTCGTCAGATGTCTTGTGTCCCCGTGCCCTTGTTTTAGTCTTTCGAATACGGATGTGCTGCGCCAGGTTATGCTCAATCATGCCCTTCTTCTTGGCGAAGGTGAGGAACTTCTTAACTTCCTGGAGCCTCTCAACGGCCTGAGCGCCGCCGCCGTTGCCAAGAGCCTGCTCGCCGTAGTCGCCGATCTCGGATGGCTTCAGCTCAACCAGGTGCTTGTGCGGACCTGCCCAGTTGACGAACTTCTGCAGCTTCTGCTGCGTGACTGTATGGCCCTCTTTCGACTTTATGCTACTCACGTACAGGCTTACGGCGTCGATGACTTTGACAGAATCGTTAGGCAGCAAGATTCGGCACCTCCAGTTGCGCCTGGGTTCCTTTAATGGCGTGGCTCAAGTACGAGTTTGCGGACACACTGAGGAGAATCAGGGACGGGGTCCAGGATGTGAGAGTCATCCGTGAAGAGCTGGGGACGGCAGTAACCATATGTTGTGCAGCGCCGCGTACAACGGCCCGGCCGAAGGGATCCTTCCAGAAAACCGTTACCGATGGACCAAAGGGAGTAATACTCCCCTCTAACAATCTTAATTAAGCAGGCGGGATTGTGTCAATGAAATGGGGATTAGCTGTCTTTGCTCAGTGATATTGTCAGTAGGTAACTGCTCAGTGAATATGTCAGTCCATGAGAGGACTACATTTGACCGAGCGAGAAGCGAAGAGAGCACAGATACTGAACCTTGTTCTGGAGGGG
>VGZY01000091.1 GCA_016872355.1 SAR202 cluster bacterium
TCTCCTCGCCCAAGGATCGAAAGCCGGGTCCAGATCACCCTTGGAGATCGAGACTGATTCAACCAAAACCAGTCGTACTGACAAAATCACTGAGCAGTAAGACTGACAAAGTCATTGAGCATTGACACACCCAACACCCTCTCTTTACAAAATCCCCCGAAAGGAATAGGCTTCCCAAGGGCAAAACGCCCTCACAGAAGCACAAGGAGACCCCAGTGAAGAACAAGCTCAAGGAAAAACTAAAGGCAGGCAAGCAGGTAGTCGGCTTCTGCCCGTACCTGGATAACCTCCAGGTCACCAGCGCAATCGCCGACATGGATGCCTACGACTACGTTCTCATTGACACGCAGCACGGCAACGTGGCGGTCGAGGCCCTGCGCCGCATGATCATCGGCGTGGGCAAGAACCACGACATCATCGTTCGCGTCGTCTTCAACGAGCCCTTCCTCATCAACCAGGCGCTGGACATGGGCGCTGACGGCGTTATCGTCCCGCTCACCAACACCGCGGACGATGTCCGCCGCGCGGTGCAGGCCGCCAAGTACCCGCCCAAGGGCTTCCGAAGCTGGGGCCCCCACGGCCTGGCAAAGTACGGCGGCGCCGAGGCCTACGCGAACACAGCGAACGACGAGGTTATCGTGTGGCCGCAGATCGAATCGAAGGAGGCCGTCGAGAACATCGACGCTATCCTGAAGGTTGAAGGCGTGGACGGCATCATGATCGGCCCCGCTGACCTGGGCCTGACCTACGGCTTCAAGCCGCACGAGGGCAACGAGCAGCGCGACAAGATCATCCAGCACGTCATGGACCGCTGCATCGCCAACAAGGTCCCCTGGGGCATGTTCAGCGCCACCATCGAGCAGACCGAGAAGTGGTTCGCCAAGGGCGGCAAGATCGGGACCGTGGGCAGCGACCTCGGCATCATCTTGGGCGGCATGGCCGACACGAACAAGAAGGTAGCGGCCATGAAGGCCCGCCTGAACAAGTAGTAGCGGCCCAAGGACGGCACGTCATACAACGCATGAGGCCCGGGAATTTCCCGGGCCTCATGGTATTTACACTCTGGGACGATCTTCGGTCTTCACGCCCCGTCCCCTCTTAATTCAGTATTCACTATTCCAAATTCACTATTCCTCACGCGCCCGCTCCCATTATCGGTCGGCTGTCCAGCAACGCACGCGCCATCTTGAGCAGGTCTTCCGCTCTGAAACCCACCCCCAGGTTGCCATCCGCCATCGGCTCCCTGCCGCCGTTCGACACCACCACGATTCGCGCCCGCGCGCCCAGCGCATCGCGCAGGCTCTCGTGCACGCGCGAGCCGTCGGGAGTGGGCAACGACGGGTCCACCAGCACCATGTCCGGCCTCACCTGTCGGGCGCACTCCAGCGCCAGTCGGCCGTCGTTGGAGGTATGCACCACGTAGCGGGGGTCTTCCCGCAGCGCTCGAACGGCGCGCGCCAGGACGGATACGTCGCCCGCCGCCACAAGGATGTTCCATGGCCCGTTCACCCAGGACCGCGACGCCTGCGGCGAGAGCGCTGCCGCCCCTGCCGTCTCAACCCTTCGCGACCTTCGACCGAACAGCGTGAGCATCCCGTCACCTCCGTGGCCACGGCGTACCGACTAGTCAATTACGACGCCTTACCACGAGTCTACCCCCGAAAATGCACTTCGTAAACTATTCTGGAGGCCCTTAATTCACCATTCACTATTCTCAATTCACTATTCTGATCCTTGACCGATACTCCTCCCTACCCTTTATCCCCAGGTTTAGCCGGAACGTCGCCCCGGCCATCGGCCCGGTGCCCGGCTTCTGGTGGCCGCCGGCGGATGTCAAGAACATGTCAGTGAGGTCATCGCCGCCGAAGATCACGCTCGTCATCTGCTTCGCCGGGAACTTGATGCGCATCGCCTCGCGGCCGTCCGGCGTGTAGCGGTACAGCGCCCAGTCGTCCCATCGCGCCGACCAGATGAAGCCCTCCTCGTCGATCGTCATGCCGTCCATGTACCCCGTCTCCGGCGTGTTCGTGATGAACGGGCGCTGGTTGCTGATCGCGCCTGTATCCACGTCGTAGTCGAACGCCCAGATCGTGTAGGCATAGGAGTCCGTGTAGCACATCGTCTTCAGGTCCGCTGTGAACGCCAGCCCATTCGAGCACTTCACCGTCCTGGCGACCTTGTGTATCGAGCCGTCCGTATCCAGCCGGTAGAGGTTGCCATGGCCCAGGATGCGCTGCGTGGGCGAGCTTCCCACCGTCCCGGCGAACACGCGCCCGGCGGGGTCAGCGATGACATCGTTAAAGCCGGCGTTCTCCTCCCCCGGCAGGCTCTCGTACAGGTACGTCAGCTTCCCATCCTTCCACCGCGCAATCGCCCCCTTGTCCATAAACAGCAGCAGCGACCCATCCTCCTGGAACGTAAACCCGCCCACATACTTCCCCTCCAATACCCGCTCACTCACCCCCGGCAGCCTAACTCCCGTTCCTATTCTTTCCTCTCCCTTGACGGGAGAGGATGTCGCGCCAGCGACAGGTGAGGGTGCGGCTGCTCCCCTCCCCTTCCCCCTCTGGCCGACTGCCGACTGCCGACTGCCGACTGCCGGCTCCCACCTGTACATCCCAAACCCCGGCGCGTCCGTCCAGTACAGCCGCTTCTCATCCGGGTGCCACAGCGGGTTCTCCCCGCACACGCACGCGTGGTCCGCAATCACTTCCGGCGTAATAATGAGCCCCATGGTCGCGCCCTCCAGTGGACAGCATTTTGCCGCAAAGTATACTCTATGGCGCAGTATCCGGGCTTGCGTAAGTCTTCCGCACGCCGTAGAATAACCGCCTCTACTACAAGTTCTACCCGGACATTGGCACAAGCGGCAAATACCTGTGCATCGTCGTGAAGAAGCTGAATGGCGAGGCCTATATTTCCACCGCCTACGTCACACGGATCAAGAACGAGGACCGATAACATGACGCCCGAAAGGCTAACTGTAAGGTATAGCGCCGACGTTGATTTCCTGGAGCTCCATTGGGGTCCGGGACGGGGGACATTCGAGCCGACGGACGACGACCGTGTCCTCGTCGAGGTCGACCATGCCGGCCGGGCCGTCGGTGCGATGGTCCAGGGCACGCGCCTCGCCACGCCAGACAGCGTCATTGATGTGGCGCTCGAGCCTTCCACAGAGCCCCGCCTCATCCCCGCGCGCATCGCCGCCGCGCGCCTCGGCATCTCGGACCGCCGCATCCTGCAACTCATCTCGGAGGGCCGAGTCCACGGCGCGGAAAAGCTCGGCCGCGACTGGTTTGTCCCCGAGGACGTCCAGATCACCCCCGGCGCCCGCGGCCGCCCCGGCGTCGCCAAACGCCTCACCGCCGCGAGAGAGAACAAAGCGGAGTAAGACTTGGCTCAGCCGAGAGCCACATACCTCGCGACGGGCATATTTTCACGCGCGCCGGATTAGTTTACAATTCATTGGTAGCCTGTTAACTAATCCGCTGTTTCTTCCAAATTTTCCGCGGAGAGGGAAAGCTATGGGAAAGGTGCCAGAAACGCAGCCAAACGAGGACTTCATCGATCGTTGGCTACGCACGTCCCTCGCGAATCAAGACCTCGACTCCGGGCTGTTGAAGCTCATTAACGAACACAGAATCGGGACCAACCTTCAGGAGGACAAGCTGATACAGAGGCTTTTGAAGTCCCAATCATCCGGAGGAATCGATAATGCGGGTTAGCAGCATCGAAATATCAGGCTTCAGGGGGATCCGGAAGCCCCTTACTCTAGATTTTACCAATCAGAATCACTTCAATCAGCCTCTATGGAAGGAACTGTACAGGCAAGAGTTCCATAACAGATGCTTGGGAATGGCTGTTCGCTGGAAAGATATTCCATCTTGCTAGGTAAGGCGCCGGCGAGACCGCGAATCCCAACCTCTTGGCACAAGGCGAAACAACCCGCATCATCGTCAAATTCGACGATGACACGATTCAGCCACTCGTCTTTACTTACGACCCCGCGAGGGTCACTCGCCCCAAGATAAACGGTGACCTGTCATTACTCAGAGCGAGTGCACCCGATCAATGTCATATTCGTTACGAAGATTTGAATCGTTTTGTGTACTTGACAAAGGCGGACAGATTTGACGAACTGGCGCGTATGATGGGCTTCCAAGCCCAAGCTGAATTCCAGAAGGCGCTTAAGAGGCTACTTAGGAATTTCAGCGAGAAACTGGGTACCCTGTCGGACGAGGTTGAGAAACGGCGCTCTGAAACAGCTAATTATGTCTTTGGTACACCATCCGCTTCTGTTACCGATGAAAGTGTGTTGGGCGTCGTGAATGGGCGGCTTTCTTCCATCGGCATTCCAGAAATTGTCACTTATGGTGAAATTCGAAACGCCATATCGGAACTGAAATCTAAGGTGGAAAAGGACGGCCTGGCCAAAGAACTCGCCGTGGCGGAAAGAATCCGTGACTCGGTTCAGGAACTGAACGTGTCAGACGGTATTGGCCCGGCAGTTAAGTTATTTCTCACTAAGTTGAATGAGTTCGCAGAGGCCCGGAACAACTCTTTGTCATTCTTGTTGATGGACCTTTACCAAAAAGCAAGTGCTGTGCTGAATGATGCAGAGTTCCAACAACTCTCCACGAAGGATCACTGTCCACTGTGTGACCAAAGGTATGACGGCAAACTAATTGACCACGTCCAAGCAAAATTAAACGCGCTTACAATCCTGAAGCAATTGATTGACCAGTCAGAATCGGCAAGATTTGCTGCGCTAGAGCTCGTATTGGAAATGGAACGCAAGTTCACAAAGATACATGCATTAGAACAAGATCGCGCCGTTGTTTCATTAGGGGAGGTGGACGCTTTCGCGAAAGCGATTGTGGAATCGAGGAACGTACTTAGCGAACTGAAGCAACGGTTACAAATAACCACGCAACGAGTCAAAGATGCGGATCACGGACGCCTTGAGCGTTCGATAGAAGACTTCATCAGTGCCGGCAAGAATCTTATTGTCCATAGAGTCTCGGCTGCCGCAGCACTGTACTCTCGTCTCCAAGCATTGAGCAGCGATGAACCACGGAGACGCTTAGTTGAGGCTTATCGTTTTGTTGACAGGGGGATGGAGCTCTACGATCAACTCAAAAGGGCCAGAGAAGAGGAGGCCAGCGCAGTCAACACCTCTGCCAAACTGACCAATATTGTTAACAACTTTGTGAAGGAAAGCATTGCTGACGTCCAATTGAGGTTTGATGCCATTTCCTCCAATGTAGCTCGATATTTCGCTATCCTTGAGAATTCGACACCTGATGTCGAGAAACCATCCTTGACCCTTTTGGCAGATGAAGATCGCGCCGTCATTCTCCAAATTCAGTTCCTTCAGAAGCCTATTGCGAATGCTTATACTTACCTGAGCATTTCCCAACTCAATAGCTTCGGACTCGCCGTGTTCTTGGCTTCCGTCCGATTCTTGAACACCGATTTCAAATTCTTGATACTAGACGATATTGTCAACAGCTTCGATGCCTACAAACGCCCTCAAGTGGCGTCTTTGCTTAAGGACGAGTTTGGCGACTTCCAAATCCTGCTTTTAACCCACGATCAATACTGGGCAGACAACCTCGTCCGTTCCTTCCCTTCATGGAACCATCTAAGGTTCGCTGGATTCAACAGATTGAGCGGTGCTATCGAAGAGCGGAATATAAGTTCTGTCGGAGAAATTCAGTCTGAAATAGACCGCGTTAATGCTCCGATGGCCGGGGCAGCCCTCGGCCCGATGATGGAGCTTCGCCTACAAGAGATCTGCGAATCCTGCCAAGCTCAGGTAACTTATAATCGAAAGAATGAGTACACTCTCGCCACGCTAATAGCACAGGTGAGAGCAAGACTACACGACAAGTTAGGTGAAGATCACGCTGCAGTCCTGGCGATTTCACAGATGGAAGAGCATCAAGCATTCAGAAACTATTGTTCTCATTGGAAGAATCCTGCAAGCCCGATTACGGCACATGAAGTTCAAACAGTCTTAAACCTTTGGAAGGTCTTTGAAGCCACGCTTTTGTGCCCCAAGTGCTCTTGTTATGTGACTTATGCAGACTCTAGCAAATCCTTCAAATGCTCTTGCGGAATCTTGTCGTTAACAAAACAGGTGGTGGCCCAAGGAGGGAGTGCTGGTTAGGACCGGGTACGCGGCAGGATGGCCAAGAAGGAAACCGCGTTTGCCACACAGGTGTCTAGTAGATTACTAAGTTATTAGTCGAGGGGAGCCATTGTGCATCCCCGTCATTCTTGGTTGGTCCCCCATCCCTTGACACCAGCGCGCGCGCGTCCTACATTGCTGGTGTCCGGCCCAGCACCCAGAACCCAGCACCCAACACCCCCGGAGGTTCCCATGCCCACCCAGGACCTCGGGCTATACGCCCACCTTATGCGGCGTGCGGGCTTCGGATACCGCACCGGCGACCTGGAAAAGATGGCCGAGCGCGGGTACGAGCAGTGCGTCGAGGACCTCCTCCATCCGGAGCGCTTCCCGGATATCGATATCGACCTTCTCGAGCGCTTCTACGGCACCGGCTATAACGGATGGAACTACCAGTGGTGGCACCGCATGCTCAACGGCCGGCGCCAGCTTGAGGAGAAGATGACTCTCTTCTGGCACTGGGTCTTCGCCACCAGCAACGTCAAGGCCGGCCACGTCATGACCGCCCAGGCCCAGATCGATATGTTCCGCCGCAACGCCATGGTCGACTTCCGCACCATCCTCATCCAGCTCTCCAAGGACCCCGCCATGATCTACTGGCTGGACAACCAGGAGAACCTCAAGGACAACATCAACGAGAACTACGGCCGCGAGCTCCTGGAGCTCTTCTCGATGGGCGTCGGCAACTACACGGAGGAGGACGTGAAGGCCGCCGCGGACGCCTTCACCGGTTGGACCTTCGCCACGCCGATCCCGCAGGACGCCGGCAGCCGTCACGGCGGCTACAACACGCACTTCGTCTACCGGCCGGACCAGCACAAGGACACCGTCAAGAGCTTCATGGGCGAGACCGGCCGCTTCAACGGCGAGGACATCGTCGATATCGTCGCCCGCCAGCCCGCCACGGCGCGCTTCCTCGCCCGCCGCCTGTGGTGCTGGTTCGTCGAGGACGAGCCGCCCGTCTCCGCGTGGAACGAAAAGCCGCCCTTGGACCCGCAGGCGATCGAGATGCTCGCCCAGGTCTACTTCGAGTCCGGCGGACAGATGCGCCCCATTCTCCGCGCGCTCTTTAACTCCGACGCCTTCAAGCAGGCCCGCTTCCGCCGCGTCAAGAGCCCGGTGGAGCTCGTCGTCAGCGTCCTCAAGCTCGTCGGCACCTACACGGACGCCGACCCCGAAATGACATACCACCTGGGCACGCACGATATGGGCCAGGGCCTCCTCAACCCGCCCACCGTGGAGGGCTGGCCCAACGGCATGGGCTGGATCGACGGCGGCACCCTCAACTCCCGCGTCAACTACGCCGTGGATGAGGTCGCGGACGCCTCCAAGCCCGGCATCCAGAAGATCGCCAACCTCTTCGCGAAGGAAGGGCCCGTCCCGCCCGAGCACTTCGTGGACCGCTGCCTCGACCTGCTCGGCCCCGCGCCCCTCTCGCCGGAGACGCGCCACGGCCTGCTGGCCTACGCCGCCCGCTCCGGCACGCTGGACTTCGCCAACCCTGCCACGCGCAAGGACAGCGAGGCCCGCCTTGTCCGCATGCTCCAGCTAATCGTCTCCGCCCGCGAATACCAGCTGTGCTAAGGAGGGAACGGTGGCATTGGGAAAGAGGTCGTTTCCCGGGAGTCCAGAGGGCGAAGCCCTTTGGTAGGGTACGTGACGAAGTCCCGTGGTCGTGTTTCTATTTCCCCTTCCAGCGAAGCTAGGAAGGGGCCAGGGGATGGTCCGTAGTCCTCCCCAAGTGCTACGGTACCACCCAGCAGGCAGGCTGGCGCCGGACGCCCGCCGACAACTAAACCAGGGAGTCTCACTTGCCCAAGATCACAACGTTCTTCATGTTCGACAACCAGGCCGAAGAGGCCATGAAGCTCTACACCTCCATCTTCAAGAACTCCAGGGTCGTCAGCACCTCGCCCGGCCCGGGCGGCACCGTCGCGGGCGGGACTTTCATACTCGACGGCGTGGAGTTCTCCTGCTACAACGCAGGCGCGCCGGACTATTTCAAGATCGGCATGGGCATTTCCATATCCGTGAGCTGCGACACCCAGGCCGAGATAGACAAGTACTGGGAAGCGCTCTCCGCCGGCGGCGAGAAGCAGATGTGCGGCTGGGTCAAAGACAAGGTCGGCGTCTCCTGGCAAATCGTCCCATCCATCCTCGGTCAGCTCCTCTTCGACAAGGACCCGGCCAAGGCCAAGCGCGCCATAGACGCCATGCTCAAGATGCAAAAGCTGGACATCCAGAAGCTCAAAGACGCGCACGCGGGAAGATAGCGAATAGTGAATGTTGAATAGTGAATTGAAGAGCCCTTTCTCTTCGCTACGCGGATCATCAACCTGTGCAGGGCACTGGAGCGCGACCCCGGAGTAAGCCGAATCCTCGCAGCCCAGGTGCTGCGCTCCGGCACGTCCATTGGCGCAAACATCGAGGAAGGGCAGGCCGGCCAGAGCCGGGCCGACTTTCTTGGCAAACTATCAATTGCGTGCAAAGAGGCCCGTGAGACTCACTATTGGCTCAGGCTCCTGGCGGCATCGGACACTGTTCCGAAAGATACCTTATCCGACCTGATCGCTGAGGCAAACGAGATTGTGGCAATCTTGACTTCCATAGTGAAAAGAACGCGGAGCCATTGATCAGCCCTGTTGGTTATTCCGTTACGGTTTCCCGGCTCTCAATTCACTATTCACTATTCAAAATTCACTATTCAGGAGTCCCCCATGCCCCGCCCTTACGCCATACTTCGCGCAGGCTTCCCTTACGACCGCACCATCGGCGAGTCGCGCCGCTTCCGCATCCCGCGTGACCTGGCCATCCACAAGGACGGCCGCATCTTCGTCTTCACCAACGGCAGCAGCTACGGCAAGGGCTTCTACGGCCCCATCTCCGTCACCAACCTGGAAGACGAGCCCCTCGGCAGCTTCGGGTGGCAGAGCCTCCGCTCTCCCGTCCCTCCGGCGGCCTTCATGTGGGGCACGCAGGTGGTCCTGGACAACGAGCAGAACACCCTGATCTTCGTCGACGCTGCCGCCGCGAAGGTCTCCTTCTTCAACGTCGACGGACCGTATCTGGGCCGATGGGGCGAGGAAGGCAGCGCGCCCGGGAAGCTCAAAAAGCCCTCCAGCATCGCTGTCGACGGCGACGACAACGTCTGGGTGGTCGATTCCGGCAACCACCGCGTCCAGCGCTTCACCCGCGACGGCCGCCTGCTGATGTCCTTCGGCGCATTCGGCACGGCGCCCGGCCAGTTCAACATGCCCTGGGGCATCCACATCGACAAGGAGTACCAGGAAGTCTACGTCGCAGACTGGCGCAACGACCGCGTCCAGGTCTTCGACTTCACCGGCAAGTTCCTCTGGACCTTTGGCTCCTCCGGCAGCGGCAACGGCCAGTTCAACCGCCCGTCCGGCATCGCAGTCGACTCCGACGGCGACATCTACGTCGCCGACTTCGGCAACAACCGCGTGCAGCTCTTCGACCGCACCGGCCGCTACGTCCAGAAGTTCCACGGCGATGCCACCATGTCCCGCTCCGTCCGCAAGCGCCTCCTCCAGAACGCCGCCGCCAAGCAGCACCGCATGCGGGACGACGCGGTGGAATACGTTGAGCAGGAGAAGCTCTTCACCCACCCGCGCTCCGTCCGCGTGGACCACCGCGGCTACATGTACGTCCCGGACACAGAGCACTGGCGCGTCCAGATCTACCGCAAAGAGTCCTACCTCCTGGACGAGACCCAGGTCCTGCCCCCATTCAAAGTGCCCACCCTCAACGCGAACTGAGGGGCGAAGAGGTCAACTGCAGAGATCGTAAAGGAAAGGGTTCTGGGTGCTGCATTCCGGGTCCTGGGTTCCAGGCGCAAGATTATGGGTTCCGGGGAACACCGGGGAAGTAGCCTTGTTTCTCCCCCTCAGGGGGAGATGTCAGCGCTCTGGCTGACAGAGATGGTGTCGGCTGTTCGCTCCTGGGCCCCAATCCCTTCTCGCCCTTGAGGGAGAGATGTCACGGCTCTGCGTGACAGTGAGGGTGGGCCACTGCATACCACACAAGACGCCTCGCGCACGGGACGCCTCTTTCCCGTTCCCGTCCATCTGCCGTACCCTATACCCAGTACCCCGTACCCTGTCCCCCACCGAGGCTTCCCATGTGCCGCAGCATCAAGGTCCTTCGCACTCTTGAACCTCCCGCCACGAGCGAGGAGGTCCAGGCCGCCGCCCTCCAGTACGTCCGCAAGATCAGCGGCTACCGCAAGCCCTCCCGTGTCAACCAGAAGGCCTTCGACGCCGCCGTCCGCCAGATAACCGCTGCCTCCCATCGCCTCCTTGCCGCCATGGAGCACGGGACCGGATAAGACAGAGGTGTGAGGCGTTGGGTGTTAGGTGTTAGTTGAACCAACACCCAACCCCTAACACCTAACACCGGCTGTTGCCGTACCCCGTACCCCGTACCCTGTGCTATCCTTTATACGCGCCGACGTAGCTCAGTGGCAGAGCAGCGGTTTTGTAAACCGCCGGTCGTCAGTTCAATCCTGACCGTCGGCTCCACCCACCGACAGCACAACGAAGCCGCTCGCGAGCACATCGGAGCGGCTTCGTCTTCGATTCACTATTCACTATTCCCAATTCACTATTCCCGAAAGGCCCCATGCCCTCCTTCCAAGACCTCAACCTGAGCCCCACCACCCTCTCCGCCCTCGAGGAGATGGGCTTCACCGAGCCCACGCCCGTCCAGCTCCGCGCCGTCCCACCCATGCTCCAGGGCCGCGACGTGATCGCGCAGGCCCAGACCGGCACCGGCAAGACCGCGGCGTTCGGCATACCAATCGTCGAAAGGGTGGATGGAGGCCTGCGAAAAGTCCAGGCGCTCGTCCTTGCCCCCACGCGGGAGCTGGCGATGCAGATATCCACGCAGCTTGCAGCCATCGGCAAGCACATGGGCATCAGCGTCGTCACCGTTTACGGCGGCCAGTCGTACGAAACGCAGATTCGCGCCATCAAGCGCGGCCCCCAGGTCGTCGTCGCCACCCCGGGGCGGCTAATCGACCTGCTCGACCAGAAGATCTTCGCGCTCGATGCGCTGAAGATGCTCGTCCTGGACGAGGCGGACGAGATGCTGAACATGGGCTTCCTGGAGGAAGTCGAGACGATTCTCAAGCAGATGCCGTCCGACCGGCAGACGGCGCTCTTCTCCGCCACTATGCCGCAGGACATCGTCCGCCTCAGCGCCGCCTACATGCGCGACCCCAAGCGCGTCATTCTCAGCAGGTCGGGCGATGCGACAAGCGTCGCCACCGTGGAGCACCGCTTCTACGAGGTCCTCCCTGAGCACAAGGTGGAAGCGCTCTTTCGCCTCCTGGACACCGAGCACATCCAGCTTGGAATGGTCTTCTGCAACACCCGCGTCATGGCGGCCGAGCTGGCGGACGAGGTGCAGGCCCGCGGCTACCGCGCCCTGGCCCTCCACGGCGAGATGACGCAGGCCCATCGCGAGACCGTCATGCGGGCCACGCGCGGCGGCCAGATCAAGATACTCGTCGCCACGGACGTGGCCGCGCGCGGCATAGATATCCCTGAGGTATCGCACGTCATCAACTTCGACCCGCCCATGAAGCCGGAGGACTACGTCAACCGCATCGGCCGCACCGGCCGCGCCGGCCGCACGGGGGTCGCCCTCAACCTCATCACGCCGCGCCAGTACGGATACCTCCGCGCCATCGAGAGCATCACCCGCTCCCCCATGGCCCGCCGCGAGATACCGTCCGTGAGCGAGGCGATGGAGTTCGAGCGCGCCGCCATCGCGGACAGTCTCGAAGAGATACTGCAGACCGACGCGTGGAAAGACTACCGCGCCGTCATACGCCGCCTGACCAACGACTACGACCCATTCGACGTTGCAGCCGCCGCGCTTGCCCATGGCCTCGGCCCCGTCAAGCACCGCGTGGAGATTCCCGCTCCGCCGCGACCAGAGCCCCGTCGCTCCACTCGCCCGCAAGGCGGCGCCTCCCGCGGGGGCCCCGGCCCCCGCCGCAACAGCGCCTCCCGCGGCGCGCCGGACCGGCCCTACAGCCGTCCTGCCGGCGGCGCGAAGGGCCGCCA
>VGZY01000092.1 GCA_016872355.1 SAR202 cluster bacterium
GCATCGTGGTCATGCACAAGGGGCGTGAGCTGGCCAGCACGGTTGCTCCCCTAAGACCCGCAGTCCTGCGAGCAAGGCGAAGAAAAGCTCAGGCGGGCAAGCGAGGAGAGGGGCGTGCTGGAGACGGACCCGTCTCCAGCACACCCCTCTCCTCGCCCAAGGATCGAAAGCCGGCTCCAGATCACCCTTGGAGATCGAGACTGATTCAACCAAAACCAGTGGTACTGACAAAATCACTGAGCAGTAAGACTGACAAAGTCATTGAGCATTGACATAACGGGACGTGCTGACATGGTGAACGCCCATGCCGGCAGCGCCGAGCCTCCGGACCCCGTTGATGCGCACGCCGCTCTCGTCGCCGGAGGTGGTTAAGTGGCGCTGGACCACGGCGCCCACCGGCCGGCTCAAAATAGTGGACCACAGCATTGCCGATGTGAAGGCTGCCAGCTTGAGACCTGACGCCCTGGACTTCCGGGTCAGAAACATCGCGACTACCGCGCCGATGAACGCGCCGATGAGCATGTTTGTGCCACAGTAAGGGGACACGGCCAGCTCGCGCTCTCCACTCTGCATCCTGTCCAGGGCCTCGCCGGCGGCGTCATTGACATCCTCTTGCGAGAGCTTTCCAAAGATCAGGTAGCCGTTCGGAAGGGCGATGCCGCCCATCGGCGGCCGCGCGCCCCGCTCCAGCAACACCGCCACGGTGCCGTGCTCCAGCCCATGGTTGCGCCGGACCGTGTCGACGATCTGCATTACCATACGTGACCTCGCAACGGGAAGGGATTGTGAACCGGGACGGTCGCAGCGACCCGTTCCATAAGGCGAGTCTAGCAAGCGATATCTGGTGAGTCAACGGCAGGGCAGGGCGGCGGACGGCCTTCATCGTAGTATTCTGAAACGATAAATAGGCGTGGCGCAATGCCGTTCGGTTTCTATTCTGCCGGGGGAGTTGGCGCCAGTGAGCTAGTCGTTTTGTGGAAACTTCTTAGAAAAGGGTAGAAAATGCATTGACAAGGTTTCGGGCCGGGATTAGAGTATAGACATTGAATCTCAGGAGGAGTCAAGATGAACAGGAAGACCAAGAAGATGGTAGCGGTCGAAGAGAAGTTCCAGCAGCCTCTCGAGAAGATGCTGCCCCAGCTGGTCACTGAACAGGGCCTTTCGGCTACGGCCGAGGAGCTCGGCGTCAGCAAGGCCACACTGGGCTATTGGCTCCTCAAGCTGGGTATCAATGTCCGCAGGGTCGCCCTCGCCCCCGGGGAGTCCCTGGAAGTCAAGAGGATGGGCTAACCCACCGTCCCCCTCGGTGGTCCCCCGAGCCCAATCCCTCTAAAACTAAAGGCCTATTTTGACGGTCGCCACTCAGCAAGGCGCCGATCAAAATAGGCCTCTTAGTTTGTCCGAAATCTCGGGACTGCGCACAACGGATTGCCCGCGCGGCCAGATCGAACGGCGGGGCAGGGGGGACTACCTGCGCCGCTTCATCGCCTCCTGGGCCTCGCGCTCGCGGTCCCGGTCCATGATCGTCCGGCGCTTGTCCCAAAGCTTCTTGCCACGAGCGATGCCCAGCTCCACCTTGGCCCTGTGCTTCTTATTGAAGTAGAGCTTTAGTGGAACAACGGTCATCCCTTTTTCCGAAACGGCCTTAGTCAGCTTCAGTATCTGGTCTTTGTGGAGGAGCAGTTTTCTCCGTCGGAGGGGTTCGTGCATGCTGTACGGACCGCCGGCGGAGTACTGGGAGATGTTCGCATTGTAGAGCCACACCTCGCCCTTCTCCGGGCGCGCGTATGCGTCCGAAAAGTTTGCGCGCCCCTCGCGGATCGCCTTCACCTCGGTGCCCAGGAGAACAAGGCCGGCCTCCATCGTCTCCAGTATCTCGTATTCGAACCGCGCCTTGCGATTCAGCAAGGTCGCCTTGCCGTTCTCAGCCATCGGCCTACCTGGCCCCCGCGGCGGTGCGGCTGACGCCGGTGAGCTTCTCCATCTCTTCCATAGCCGCGCGCAGCTGGTCAATGTCGGCCTGCCGCGCATCGCCGTTCTCCACAACAAGGTCGGGCTCTATGCCCTCGGACTGGATAAGCCGGCCGAGAGGCGTATACCAGTGCGCGACGGTTATGTAGATGCCGCCGCCGTTAGACAGCTCCCTGAGCCAGTTTACAGAGCCTTTGCCATAGGTCGTGGCGCCGATGACCTTCGCCCGTTTGTGGTCCTGCAGCGCGCCGGCCAGGATCTCGGAGGCGGAAGCGCTGCCCTGGTCTACAAGCACGACCATCGGAATCTCGGTCGCAATATTGCGGTCCTTCCGGACCATGTAATCGCGCCGCGTACCTGCGCCATCCAGCGAGTACATCACCATACCGTCCTTGATGAACATGCTGGCGATATCTATGGATGACTCCAGCAGTCCGCCGCCGTTGCCACGGAGGTCCAGGATCAAGCCATTCGTGCCGACGCTCATCGCCTTCGTGATTTCGGTATTCAGCAGCTCGGCCGTGTTGGGATAGAAGTCCGTAACCCGGATGTGCGTGAAAGGGTCGCCCGGCTGGCTGCGCAGGATAACGCTCTGGAGCGGGATCACGCCGCGAACGACGGATATCTCCACGGGCTCGGCCGCTGTAAGGTGCTTGACCAGGAGGCGCGCAGTGGAGCCCTTTGGCCCGCGGATTTTGGCCACGGCCTCCAGGAGGCTCAGTCCCTCAAGCTTGACCCCGTCCACTTCAAGTATCTGGTCGCCGGCGCAAATGCCCGCCGCCTCGGCCGGGCTGCCTGCGATGGGGGAAATGATTATCACCTTACCAGCGGCGTTCATGTTGACGTTGGCGCCGATGCCTTCAAACTGGCCCTGGAAGACGTCTTTGAAGGAGCCCTGGAGCACCGCGGGTGCAACATACGCTGTCTGCGGGTCTCCGACGGCCTGCAGCATACCCCGGATCGCCGCTTCGGTAAGCTCCTCCTTGTCGAGTTTGTCCCGGTCGGCATAGTCAGTGAGGAGGTATTTATAGGCCTCCCACAGGATTGCAAAGTCTTCCGGCCCCGCTTTCGGGAGAGGCTCCTGGCCCTGCTTGACGATCACTTCCGGCGCGGCCGGCGCGTCGCCGACGTTTGCCGCGGTGGCCGTGGGTCCTGCGGCCGGCGGATTCGTGCCGTTGTTTCCGCTGCTGCATCCCGCGACGATCGCAAGCATAAGCAAGGCAATCATCGCCGGCAGGGCGAGCCTTATTCTGGTGGTGCTTCGCAAGGCTGACTCCTTAAGAAACGGGAAATTGAGCGAACATATCTAACTAACTAAAACGCAAAAGCCCGCCCAGAGGCTGGCTTTCATATCTTGCTGACGGGCCATGGGGCCTCAAAGTGACGGCGGTCCCAAGCCCATCCTACGGTTCCTATCTTATCACTTCCCTATATATGAAACCCGAACTGTCACCTCGACTCAAGGCGTCCATGGGTGGCGATTGAAGGTAACCAGGGGTGCGGGAGCGGACACTGGGAAAGGCCCCCCCCCGGATGTTCCATTGAAACCAGAGCCCAGAGTTCCGGCACTTTCGGTGTCCAAGTGGCTGGCTCAACCACCGGAAACAGGCCTCACTGATCAGGGGTTTTCAAGCGGCGGCAGTCGCAGCGGACTGGCGCGTGACGCCAGAAAAGGATTGGCAGCGACACCCTTTTGTGGATGGGCCAGTTGACTGAGCCAGGTCAGTCCTGCGTGGGTGAAATGAATTTTCACACGGCCGAAAAGACTTTTCAGCGTACCATGTTGGGCCTTTTCAACCGATTTGCAGGTACGGCAAGGCGGCCTCGGCGGTCCTGGGGCCGAACGGGCGCCCGGGCTTTTCAGGCGTGGTGATTTGGCGTATCCTGAAAAAAGCATGAGCTTTCCAACGGGGGTCGGAAAATATGTCCACGAATGAAAACGATGCTCCGGAGCAGGCCGGTAAAAAGCGCACGCGTGTCGTGCGGCCTTATCCTCTGAATACTCTTCAGGACTCACTTGGCATCGCACGGGCGATCTGGGAGAAGAACGCGGGGCGGCCCTTCGACAGGGTCCTCCTGGCGAAGGCCGTTAACACAACCCCGGCGAGCAGCGGGTTCACTTTCAGGGTTAATTCATCCGCAAAATACGGCCTCACAATCGGGGGGTACGCGGACGAAAAGATATCGCTGACCAGGCGGGGCGAGGCGATCATGGCGCCAATGTCCCAGGAAGAGCGTCACGCTGCGCTTCTGGAGGCAGCCATGGAGCCCGACGCCTTCGGGAAGTTCTACCGGCTCCTCAACGGCAAGAAGGTCCCTGAGGACCAGTATGCCCAGAACATGCTCCAGGCCGAGCTTGGAGTGCCGGCGGCGCTGACGCAGGAGTGCCTTGCCCTTATTAAAGAGAACGGTCTTTTCGCCGGAATCCTTGGACAGGTAGGCGGCGGCCTTTACGTGAGCGTCTCGGGCGCCCACGGCCGCCAGGACCTTGCTGCCAGGCCGCCGGCCTCGGCGGCCGGGACCGCGGGTCACGCCGAGGGAGTGACGACCGCAGACCAGGCAAGGCCGACTGACAAGCCGCAAGCCATGCCGGAGGCAGGCCCAGCGGCGATTCAGGCAGGATCAGCCCAGGGCAAGATCTTTGTCGCTCACGGCGGCGGGGGGAATGTTGTCGAATATGTAGAGTCCGTCTTGCAGGCCCTGGGCGCCGCTTACGAGCTCCACGAGATAAACCTGGAAAATCCTGCGCCGGTGTCCCAGCAGGCCACCCGGGCAATGCGGGGGGCCTCAGCGGCCATCCTGGTCACGGGTCAGGCCGCGGGCATTCGAATGCAGCAGAAGTTGATGTACCTTATGGGCGCGGCGGCAATGTTGTTTGGAGACCGCGTTGTGTCGGTCGAGGCGAAGGAGCTCGTTCCCGAGTATGAGGATGGACAGCTCGACAGGACGATACGTTTCCGGCCGGACGACGGCCACGAAGTTGCGCTGCCGCTGGTCCGTGAGCTCGTGCGGTGCGGCGCAATCAAAGTCTGGGTTGTTCCATTGAACATCGACCAGGGATGATTTGCCAGGAGCCCGCATGGCTCGGGCTCCGTGGGTTGCGCGGCGAGACACGCGACAAGTGTTATGTCCAGTATGGCCGGGGGCGACTTCTGCCGTTAGTAGATATGAGTCGGCCCCTTCCCGTATTTTAACATAACATATATAGTGCGAACCATAAGCGGGACGGGCCGCCGGGGGCGCCCTTCTACGATTCGATTTGAGGCGGTCAGAAAATTACGAGGATACTGACGGCCATCCCGGCCCGGAAATCTGCCCCGTTTGGGCGGCCGACAGATGCATTTATGTTGCGGCGGCGAGCTCGCCGGATGAATGCGATGCGCCCAGCGTTTCAGCCTGCTGGACTGCCGACTCGATCTCCTGCAGCAGCAGGTCCAGGCCGAACCCTTTCAACGCCGAGATAAGGACCGCAGGCGGCTGCCCTTCCTCTTTTGAGCCCGGCCCGTCGCGCGCGGCGGCGCCAGGGTCTGTCCCGCCGGACATCTTGTCCGCTTTGTTCAGTGCGAGGACCCTTGGCTTATCGATTACCGCGATCTCGCGCAGGATCCTGTCCACCTCGTCGGACTGTGCGTCTGCATTCGGGTGTGTGATATCCACCACGTGGACGATCACTGCCGAATCCTGTATCTCTTCGAGCGTGGCCCGGAACGCGGCGACGATCGACGTCGGCAGCTTCTGGATGAAGCCGACCGTGTCGGTCAGAAGAATTTCCCTGCCGGACGGCAGCCTGAGCTTTCGGGTCACGGGGTCCAGCGTGGAGAAAAGCTGGTCCTTGGCAAGCACGGTCGATCTGGTGAGGCTGTTCATGAGCGTGCTTTTGCCGGCGTTCGTGTAGCCTACCAGGCTGGCGACGGGTATGCGCGCCTCTTTGCGGCGATTTATGTAAAGGGCCCGGTGCCTGCGAACGGCCTCAAGGTCCTTCTTGATCTTCAGGATGCGGCCGCGGATGAGCCGGCGGTCGCTCTCTATCTGTGTCTCACCCGGCCCGCGCGTCCCGATGCCGCCCCCTAGCCTCTCCAGGTGCGACCACTGGCCCGCGAGCCGCGGAAGCAGGTAGTCATGCTGCGCCAGGTCCACCTGCAGGCGGCCTTCGTGCGTTTGCGCGCGGCGTGCGAAAACGTCGAGGATGAGGGCGGTCCGGTCGATTACCTTGACCTCTCGCCCGGAGTCCGGGCGCAGCTTCGCCACCACCTTCTCGATGTTCCGTTGCTGGGTCGGATCTAGCTCGTCGTCGCAGATCACCGTGTCGATGTCTTTGCGCTTGATCAGCTCCGCCAACTCTTCCAGCTTACCGGCGCCGATGTACGTGTTTGATGGCCTGTCCAGGCTTTGCGTGATCGCGCCAACAACGGTCGCTCCGGCGCTCCTGGCTAGCTCGCCGAGCTCGTCCAGGGAGTCCTCCATGGTCCATTTGCGACGCCTTGTCTTGATCTCAACGCCGACCAGCAGTGCGCGCTCAGATTTAGAGTGTGTTGGGACCGTCTGCTTTTGAGGTATACTCGCTGCTCCTGTTACTTGGCGGCGACCTTCGGCGCGGGCACCTTCCATGTAGATATTCTCTCGAGCGCCTTCTCCAGGTTGGCCTCCGAGATGGTCAGCGAGAGCCTTATGTAGCCCTCGCCACTCTTCCCGTACACCGATCCCGGCGTCACCAGCACGTTTCGGTCCTCCAGGAGCCGCTCGGCGAACTCCGCGGAGGTAAAGCCCTTCGGCACCCCAGCCCAGATGTAGAGGCTTGCCTTCGGCGCGGTGGCACGGACGCCGATTTGCTGCAAAGCCTTTACCACGCGGTCGCGGCGGCTCTGATAGATGAGGTTCCGCTTGTCAATCTCGCTCTGCGGCGTCTTCATCGCGGTGATGGCCATCTGCTGCACCGCCTGCGAGACACCGGAGTCAAGGTTAGACTTGACGACGAGCAGGTTCTTGATGATCTCCGCGTTGCCGACGGCCATGCCGATGCGCCAGCCGGTCATGTTGTACGACTTCGAGAGCGAGTGGAACTCGATGCCCACATCCTTGGCGCCCTTGGCCTGCAGGAAGCTTACCGGCCTGTAACCGTCGTAGTAAACCTCCGTATAGCAGGCATCGTGCAATACGGCTATATCGTACTTCTTGGCAAACGCGATAGCCTTCTCGAAGAATGCAATATCGGCCACGGCGGAAGTTGGGTTGTTCGGGTAGTTCAGCCACAGGACCTTGGCCTTCCTGGCCACGTCCTCGGGGATGGCGTCAAGGTCAGGGAGCCAGCCGTTCTTCTCGCTCAGCGGCATCAGGTGGCTGACAGCGTTGGAGAACAGTGTCCCGATAGCGTACACCGGGTAGCCGGGGTCCGGCACCAGCGCTATGTCGCCCGGGTCCAGGAAGGCGAACGCCATATGGCCGATGCCCTCTTTGGCGCCGATGAGAGAAGTGGCCTCCTTCTCGGGGTCGATCACCACGCCGAAGCGCTGCTTATACCAGTCCGCCACAGCCTTTCGAAAATCCGGCAGGCCCTCGGACTCCGGGTAGCGGTGGTTCTGCTTGACCAGGGAGGCCTGGCGCACCGACTCGATAATCGGGTCGGGGGTAGGCAGGTCCGGGTCGCCGATCCCAAAGCTGAGCACCTCAATACCCTGGGCGCGCTTCTCAGCAATCTTCCGGCTTATCTGGACAAACGGATAGGGCGGCACCTTTGCTATCCGGTTCGCGAATCTCATCAAGACCTCCGTTGGTACGATTCGAACATTTTGCGTTTAATTTAGCCGACGCAATTCAGCTACGAATACGAACAAAGTTTCCGGACAGAGATTGGACACTGTTCTAAGCTTTTGAATAGAGCTGTTCTGCACTTTGCGTTGCCGTTAGCCGGTTATGTAATGGGCGCAGCAACAGCGAAGCGGAGAATGCCGGGCCGACCGGCATCCGCGCGGCCCGCTAGGCCTCCCACGTGCCCTCGAAGACCTCTTCCACCGGACCCTCCAGGATGACGGGACCCTCCCCTGGCCACCTCACCAGCAGGTCGCCGCCCGGCAGAGACACCGTGACTTCGCTACGCGTATATCGCTTCAGGCGTCCAATGGCCCCAATAGCGCACGCGCCGGTGCCGCAGGCCTCGGTCAGCCCGGACCCGCGCTCCCACACTCGCGCCTTCACGTGGTTCTCGTCGATGATGTTCACGATCTCGAAGTTCACTCTCTTCGGGAACATCGGGTGTCGCTCGACAATCGGCCCAATCTTGTCCAGCGGGAACTGGTCTACCGGAGTGTCAATGAACGCAACGGCGTGCGGGTTGCCCATGGAGGCCCCGTTCAGCTTGAAGGTGTACCCGTCGATCGTGAGCGGGTAGTCCATCAGCATCGCCTGCCCCGGCGCAATAGCCGGGATGTCCTCGATCGCGAACTTCGGCTCGCCCATGCTCACGGTGGCGGCCACCACCCGGTCGCCCTCCCACTTGGGGGTCACTATCTTGTCGCCCGCGAGTGTCTCAACCGTCACGGGCGACGTGCTCCTGGGCACAATGCCCCTTGTCAGCGCGAAGCCGGTCAGGCAGCGGATGCCATTGCCGCACATCTCGCTCTCTGATCCGTCCGCGTTGAACATCCGCATTTGCAGGTGGCCCTTCTTCGCAGGCGTGGCGAGGATGATGCCGTCCGAACCCACGCCCTTGTGGCGGTCGCTCATCTTCACCGCGAGCGACGGCCAGTCGACGCCGTCCAGGCCGCGCGCGTCTATGTAGACGTAGTCATTACCCGCGCCGTGCATCTTCGTGAACTTCAAATTACCCTCCGAATCAGCCGCTGGAACTCAACCGAGCCATTTTATCGGGGTATGGGGGCTGGGGTCTAGGGGCTGGTGTAGAAGCCACAGGCCCGCCGCCTGTAGCTGGAGCGCCATTCCCCCGGTTATAGTGATTTGATGCCTGAATGCGCGTTTCGGATGAATTCCAGGGCGGCCTTATGCCCTTCTTCCGTTCCCTGGAACCACGCAATGCGCGGGTCCCCGGGCCTGAACCACGCGTTCTGCTTCCTCGCGAACCGCCGCGTCCGCCGCTTCGTCTCCTCCACCGCCTGCTCCAGTGTGACCTCCCCGGCCACGCAACGGGCCAGCTCCTGGTACCCCATGCTGGACATCGATGGCAGCCCCTGACCGTACCCCATCGCCAGCAGCCGCCTAACCTCGTCCGGCCAGCCCGCCGCCACCATCGCCTCCACGCGTGCGTCCAGTCGCGCGTCCAGCAGCGCCCTATCCAGCGTCAGGCCGATTACCGTAGCATGGTAATGCGGAGGGACCTTCCGAGGCTTGTCAGATGCGGCTGTTGAGTCGTAGGCCACCTCTATGGCCCGTATGACCCTGCGGGGGTTCAGCCGGTCCACCCGCGCCGCTGCCTCCGGGTCCAACCGTGCCAGCTCCGCGTGAAGCGCCCCTACGCCCTCGGTCGCCAGCCTGGCGTTCAGGCGCTCGCGCAAGGCCGCGTCCGGCCTCACCTCCGGGGCCTGCCACCCCTCCAGAAGGCCCCACACATACTGGCCGGTCCCGCCCACCAGGATCGGTTTGCGGGACCGGCCATGTATATCTGCAATAGCCTTCGCGGCCAGCTTTTGGAAGACTGCGAGGCTGTACTCCTCATCTGGGTTGAGGATGTCTACGAGGTGGTGCGGGACCTCGGCGCGCTGCTGGGGAGTGGGCTTCGCGGTGCCGATGTCCATGTGGCGGTAGACTTGCCGACTATCGGCGTTCACTACCTCGCCGCCCAAATGCTTTGCCATCTTGATAGCAAGATCGCTCTTGCCCACGCCGGTTGGCCCGACTATGGCGACTATTCGGCGTTCCGCGCGCTGGGGGTGGTCGTTTGGCGTTGTGGACATTGGGAGGCTGCTAGGCAGCGCCTACTTCTTGACGGACGCGGCGTTGCGCGTAAGCTCCACGAAGCCGGCGGCGTCCAGGCTGGCCCCGCCGACGAGCGCGCCGTTGACGTCTTTCTGGCGCATGAAGTCAACCACGTTGCCGGCGTTGACGCTGCCGCCATAAAGCAGCGACGTGTCGCCCGCCGCGACGCCATACTTCTTGCTCAGCCACCCGCGAATGAACGCCATCATCGACTGCGCGTCGTCCTTCGTCGCGGCTTTGCCGGTGCCGATAGCCCAGACGGGCTCGTAAGCGATCACGATGCCCTGTAGAGTTGCTGCCTTCTCCAGTCCCAGGCGGAGCTGCTCCTCCACCACGGCCTCCGCCCTGCCCTGCTCCCGCTCTTGCAGCCGCTCTCCCACGCACAGGATGGGCCTCAGCCCGGCCTTTAGCGCCGCCTCAACCTTTCTGGCGATGAGCGCGTCCGTCTCGCCAAGGATATGCCGCCGCTCGGAGTGTCCGATGATGACGTATTCGCAGAGCCCGGAGAGCATCGCCGGCGAAACCTCGCCCGTGAACGCGCCCTTCGGCTCCGGGTACACATTCTGCGCGCCGACTCTGATTGTGGAGCCCTGGAGGGAGTCCCTGACGGCCGCAAGCGAAATGAACGGCGGGCACACCACCTTGTCCACACCGCCTATCGAGTCCAGTCCCGGGCGCATCCTGGCTACCAGCTCCCGCGCCTCGGAGAGCGTCGTATTCATCTTCCAGTTCCCGGCGATGATCGTGGAAGGCATGGTCTGGTCCTCCGAAAAGCGTTCTTGGCGGGCAGCCGGCGAAGTTGCGGGGCCTACGGCCCGAACTTCGCCAGCTTCCCGGCGTGGGCCATGGCGAGCATCATCACGCTGGTGGCAGGGATGCGGCCTATTGAGCCGTTCGCGCATTGCCGCTCGTTGAACGCGTCAATACCCTCGCCCTTTGTGTCCATTGAGTGGACCATGAGCGGCACCGGGTGCCAGCTATGGGCGCCGATCACTGCAGGGGTAGAGTGGTCGCCCGCGATTACGAGCGTGTCAGCCCCCAGGTTGACCAGACGCGGAATGCGCTTGTCCAGCTCTTCCAGGGCGGCAATCTTCGCTTCGAAGTTGCCGTCCTCCCCGGCCGCGTCAGCGGGCTTGTAGTGGAGGAAGAAGAAGTCGTGTTTGTCCCAGTTCGCCTCGAGAGTGTCCAGCTCGTCGTCGAAGCTCGTCCCTGTAGGTATGACGGTCATCCCGCAAAGCTGGGCAAGGCCGCGGTACATTGGGTAAGCCGCAATTGCCGCGGGCTTCATCGCATATGTCTCTCCCATGTCCGGCAGGCTTGGAAGCTGGGAGAAGCCCCGGAGGAGCACCATATTGGCCTTGTCCCGGCCCTTCAGCACCATCCGCGCCTCAGACACCCACATGTTGACCGCCTCGGCGGTTGCGTCCGCCTCGTCGTCCAGCGGTATCGCGTCCAGCGGCGCAACGCCCTCGGCCTGGGGGTCCGTCTCCCCAACTTCCTCGCTGAGCCCCTTGCCCTTCAGCACAAGAACAAAACGATGGTCTTTGACGGGGTGGAATTCACCCGTCACACCGTGCACCTTTATCTTTGCAAGCTCCGCTACCAGCTTCGCGCTCTCCTCGCTCTTGATCCTGCCGGCGCGGCGGTCGGTGATCAAGCCGTTCTTGTCCACTGTGCAGAAGTTGCCCCTCGCGGCCACGTCGCTCCTGCCCAGCTTCACGCCGATGCCGATCGCCTCCAGCACACCGCGGCCAATCAGGTACTCCACCGGGTCGTAGCCGAAGAGCGCCATGTGCCCCGGCCCGCTGCCCGGCGTTACGCCCGGCAGCACAGGCGTCGTCAGCCCGCACGCGCTTATCTGCGCCAGCCGGTCCAGGTTAGGCAGGTTAGCCGTTTCCAGCTCAGACATTTTCGTGGAAGGGTGAGGCAACCCGCCAAGCCCATCCACAACCAGAAGCACGATCTTGCTATCGGTGGTCTGACATATGTCCCTGATATAAGGAAAATCGATCATGAGGGGAACAGGTCCTTGGTGAGTTGTATTTCCTCCTCTCCCTTAGGAGACCTTTGCGTTACCTCGGGAGGAGAGGATTTTGGACGAGCCTCTTCAAATTGATGTCATGTTCGGGCGAATTTTTAGCCCCGGCATCCGCCG
>VGZY01000093.1 GCA_016872355.1 SAR202 cluster bacterium
CAGCACAGGGGACTGAGCACGAACAATCGCTATCAGTATTTCACTTGGTACTTTTACCTTGTACCACGCTGATCACACATTTTCTGCAAATATGCCCATTTCGATGCGGCTGGACGGGCCGTCGCGCCACTCCTTTACCGCCTCGCCCCATTCAAGGTAGTGCGGCATCTTGCGGTGCGCCTCCCTCGCGGACTCGTCCGTGTACACCTCGTACAGGTGGACCAGGTTTGCGTCCTTCGCGTCCCGCAGAACGTCGAACCGGTAACACCCCGGCTCGTCCCTAACGGAGCCTCGAGCGTCATCCAGCGTCGCCTCTATAAACCGGTCCATTAATCCCGGCCGCACCCTTATGGACACCAGCACGGCGATCATTTTCCTGCCCCCTGTCTTGACCAACTACCAACTACTTACTACCAACTACTTCCCCCGGCCCAGCCGCTTCGCCATCGGCTCCAGCACCGCATATATGGTTCTGTTGACAGGCGTGGGCACGCCAAGCTCCTTGCCCAATCGCACCACCGTGCCCGTCAGCCCGTCCAGCTCCACCGTCTTTCCGGCCCTGAAGTCCTTCGCGAGAGATGAGTTACCGTCCTGCGGAAAGCCGGCCATCATCTTCATCGCGCGCTCGACAGGGTCCTCCGGAAACCGGACGCCGCTCGCGACGGCGATCGCGGCAATCTCCCTGATCGCCTCCCGCGTCATTTCCATCGTCATCGGCGCTTTCGCCATTTCACCGTAGTTGACCCAGGTGGCCGCATTCATCCCGGCGCTCGCCGCCAGGTAGATGAACTTTTGCCACAGGACCGCCTGCGGGTTTTCCACCAGGTCCACCGTCCAGCCGCACTCCTGGAAGAACTTGTGAAGGTCACGTGCGCGCGGCGTGATGCCGCCCTTCATCTCGCCGAACGCGACCTTCGCGCCCTTGCCGAGCTGCTGGATAACGCCGGGAGAGATTAGCCGCGCCTGGATGTACGCCGGGCCGACCATTATCTTGTCATCGCCGTACACCTTGCCGAGGGCCTCGCCGTTGCCGACTCCGTTTTGCAGGTTCAGGATAACCGTCTTCGGACCCACCATGGGCGCGATCGCGGGTATCGCCTCCGCATTACTTTGCATCTTCACTGTAAAGAGCACCAGGTCCGCGAAGCCGACCTCAGCCGGGGCACCAGCCGACTTCACCGGCACGGTGAACTCACCGACCGCCTCGCTCGCCACGCGGAGCCCGCCCGCGCGCATCGCCGCCAGGTGATCCCCGCGCGCGATGAAGGTGATATCCTTCCCCGCCCGCGCGATCAGCGCCCCGAAGTACCCGCCCACGCCGCCCGATCCCATTACCGCAATTCTCATTGGCATCACCCGTTCCCAATGCTCTCAAACCGCACCGGCATCATATTCCGTACAACCCCATCCCGCAACTACTGACCCGTCTTCCCCAATTCCCTCTCCTCCCCGCTCCTCAATTCACTATTCACTATTCACTATTCCCAATTCAGTATTCCCCTCCCTCACCCGTCCGACTTCGCCTCGAAATAACCTTCCGTGTAGCCCAGCCTTATCGCGTGCGCCAGCGCCGGGCCAATCGCCGCCGCAAGCCGCGCCTTCCTTTCCTCGGATAGCTCCTGGGCGATGCCGGACTCCATCATGACGGCGCGCCCCACGATGCCCGCGAACGGGCCGAGCCATTCCGGCATGTGGTCCGCCGTCCCGGAGTTCTCGCAGGCCTCTTCGATGAACGCCAGCGCGCTGACCTCCGCGTCGAGCGGGCTTGCCCGCTTCACCCCATCGAAAAGCTGCCTGTACACCATCTCGAACCGCTCGAAAGTCGCCGGTGACTTTGCCAAAGTGCTCTCCATTCATATCCAGTGTTCCGCTCGGGCCATCGGGACGGACGCCTCCGAATGCGCGCACTTGACCCCTTGGCCGTTGATCCCTATTATGCAAGGGCATTCCGACCCTGCAAGGAACCGACCCCGATGGACCTCAAGAAGCACATTCGCGATATCCCTAACTTCCCGAAGCCCGGAATCCTATTCAAGGATATCACCCCGCTCCTGAAAGACCCCGATGCATTCGCCTGCACAATTGACATGCTTGCCGAGCGCTACACCCGGATGGACGTGGACGCCGTGCTCGGCATCGACGCCCGCGGGTTCCTGTTCGCCGCGCCGCTCGCCTACAAGATGCGGAAGCCCCTGGTGCCCGTCCGCAAGCACGGCAAGCTCCCTTTCAACACCAAGTCCGTCAAGTACGAGTTCGAGTACGGAGACAATGTTATCGAGGTCCACGTAGACGGCGTCATTCCGGGCCAGCGAGTTGTCATTGTCGATGACCTGCTGGCGACCGGCGGAACGCTGGCGGCCTCCGCGCGACTGGTCGAAGAGAGCGGCGGCGTAGTGGCGGAGCTGGCGGTCGTGGTAGAGCTCTCGTTCCTGAAGGGCCGGGACAGGCTCAAGAGCTACAGCATCCATTCACTCATGCAGTACTAAGGCGAGGAGGCGGCTATGTCCATCGTTGCACTGGGCGGCCTTTCCGGCGGTGGCTCGAGACTGCTGGGTCCCATCGTGGCGCAGAAGATCGGCGCCGACTACGTCGACAGGCTAATCCTGACAAATGCCGCGAAGCACATTGGCGCAACCGTGGAAGCCCTCCACCAGCGGGAGCAGCGCCCGCCCACCAAAATGGAGCGCGTCACCGGTCTCCTGCAGCGCATCCTGGAGCGCTCCGCCGTCACAGGGGCAACGGGCGACCCCTACTTCGGCTCCGGCGCAACGGCCCTGCTCACGGAAGAGTTCGAGGACATGCCCCAGCCCACCATAACCAAGGGCCACGAGATCGAGGACGAAAAGTACATCGAGGCTATGCGCAAGGTCATCAAAGGCCTCGCTTCGGAAGGCAACGTCGTCCTGGTCGGCCGCGGCGCGTCCATCATCCTCAAGGACAACCCCATCGCCCTGCGCGTCGGCACAGTGTGCCGTCCCGAAGACCGCGTTAACCGCGTCATGCAGTTGGACAAACTGGACCGCTCCACCGCCGAGAAGACGATCATAGCTCGCGACAAAGCGCGCGCGTACTTTTACACGCGCTATTTCGACATTCTTGACCCCGATGACCCTCAGCTGTACCACATTGTGGTCAATACGAGCGAGATGGACCTGGAGTACACGGCCGAGATAATCGCCAACGCGGTTCGCGCGCTGGAAGACGGACGCCTTCTCCGCAAGCCCGGCACGGTCCCGTCGTAACCGTGCTCGTTGTGGCAGGCGTCTCTACGAAACGGCGCGCGCACGCTGTACAATGCTCCGGTTACCTATATTGCCGGAGGACCCGTCTTGCTTCGCATTCAGAAAGCCCATGCCGATGACATGATCGCGCACTCCCTCCAGGAGGACCCTAACGAGTGCTGCGGCATCATCGCCGGCAAGGACGACACCACGCGCAAGCTCTACCGCATCACCAACATGACAAAGAGCCCTTACCGCTACGTCATGGACCCGCAGGAGCAGCTCAACGCAGACAAGGACGCCGAGAAGAACGGCCTCCAGTTCCTGGCCTTCTACCACTCGCACACGCACAGCCCGGCGTACCCGTCCATGACCGACGTGCGAATGGCGCAGCAGAGCGGATACCTGGACGTCTACTACATCCTTGTATCGCTGGAGAACAAGGCCGCGCCGCAGATCAGGGCATTCCACATTGAAGAGGGTGGAAACATCGTTGAGGAGAGGTTTGAAATCGTCTGAAAAGAGGTGTACGCTCACCCTGCACACTCGCGCCGCGTTTTGAACTTCAGGTAAAGTGCAAGACCGGAGGTACCTCCAATGAAACGGATCAGCATCGTCGGCTCAATCGCAGCAGTCGCCGCCGTAACCATAGGCGTCGGCGCCGTCTTCGTCGGCCAGACGATCTTCGCCAGCGACGATAAGGCCCCGACAGCCGGCCTGCCGGCGGTGGTGAGCCAGCCCCAATCGGCCCCGAACACCACCTCAACCCAGGCGGAAGCTCCGGCGCGCAAGCCATACATCGGCGTCTCCGTGCAGGACTCCCCCAACGGCGTAATTCTGAGCGGCGTCCTGGAAGGCGGCCCCGCAGTCGGCCGGCTCCAGAAGGGCGACATTCTCCTGTCGGTAAACGGTCAGCCGGTCAAGACTGTCAAGGAGCTGTCCGCGGCCATCGGCAGCACGAAAGAGGGCGACGTTGTGTCGGTTGAGTTCAAGCGCGGCGATGCCACCAGCAGCGTGAGAATCACCGTCGGCAGCATTGAGGCAGCCAGGCCGGACCCCATTCAGAAGTTCCGCCCCCAGCCTGCCCCCGCCCCGATTGCCGGCGGACTTGAGCAGCTCATGGCCCAGATGAAGGGCATGCACGGCAAGTTCGTGCGAGGAGAGGTTGTAGTGGAGGCCGAGGACGGTACTTTCAAGACCATCCGGGCGGTGAACGGCACGGCGAGCAACTTCAACGCCGCGGCCGGCACGTTCACCCTGACCCCTCGCGACGGCTCGGCCCCAATCAACTACACGATCAACCCGGACACGATCATCGACATGCGCCGCGCCGGCGACCTTGGCGGGCTTAACACCACCGACCGCACGCTCGTTATCGACGTGAACGGCGAGGTCAAGCTCATTGTCCAGGGCGAGATGGACATGGCAAAGCTGGGCGCGATGGGGATACCCCCGCCTCAGAAGCAGCCCGGCGCACCTGCCGGGCCAGTCCCGCAGCTGTTTCCGCTGCCTCCAAAGTTTGGCCCGGACATCCTCCGTCCCGGCCCCGTTCCACAGGCGCCGTCGGCGGAGACCAACCAGCTACTCCAGCGCCTATTGAACGCTTACCCTCAGCTGCTTCGCCCGGGCGGAGTGACCCCGGAGCTCAAGGAGAAGCTGTCCCAGCTTGCACAGGACGACCCTCGCATGGGCGAGGCGATCAAGATTCTCATGACCAGGCTGGCGCAGGCCCAGCAGGCCGCGCCCAAGGTGGTCAAGCCACAGCCGGCCCCGCAGCCTCCCGTTCTGGACGTCAACCAGTGGATCGAGCGGCTCTTCAACGCCTACCCGGAGCTGAAGCGCCCGCACACCGTAAGCCCGGAGCTGCGCCAGAAGCTGGAGCAGATGGCCCGGGACAACCCGGACATAGCCCCCGCCGTCAAACGCATCCTCAGCCAGATTCCCGCCCAGACACAGTAGTCCACCACTCCAGAGGGTCCCTGCGCATGGGCCCTCTGGTTTTCCCCCTATTAGCCGGATTCATCGCCCACTGAAGTCGTCCGCGAGGCGGGCTGCCGGGTAAGGCGTTAGCGTGGAAGTAGACACCCTGCCCCTGCCACATTAATCGCAATCGTAGGCAGGAAACGGGCGCCCATCGGTGCGCCCCTACGAAAACGGCCCCTCGGCCATATCTACCACGTAACTTCAGAATCCACCGGGAGTAGGGTCGAAGCTGCGTTGCTCCTCGGGAGTCTGAGGGCGGACACCCCCAGCGGCTCATGGGGAAAGCCCCACTGCTCCTCCGGAAGCTGAGGGCGGAGCCCTCAGTGGGGTACGGGGCAAAGCCCCGAAGCGGGGTCTGGGGCGGAGCCCCAGGGTACTATGCCCCCTCTCTCCGTGCACGGAGAAAGGGGGCCAGGGGGAGAGAGGTCGGGGCGGCGTCCGGCCCAACGCGCCAGTCCCTCCGAAGCACGATTCCCCAAAACACGCACTGCCGCCGTTTTTGCTATAATGTGCCTCACTTCTCCCGGAGGCACGCCCACATGCGCAAAAACAACGTCCTTCGCGATCTCATAAAGGCTGGCAAGCCCACCATAGGCACCCACGTCTTCACCGCATGGCCCGGCATGATCGAGGTCATCGGTCACAGCGGCGCGATGGACTACATCGAGTTCTCCGGGCAGTACGCGCCGTACGACCTCTTCGCACTGGAGAACATCGGCCGCGCGGTGGACCTCTTCGACCACATGTCCGCGATGATGAAGCTGGACCAGCAGCCGCGCACGTACCTGTGCGAGCGCGCCGTAGGCTCCGGCTTCCAGAACATCCTCTTCGCCGATCTCCGGTCCGTCGACGACGCCCGCGAGTGCATAAAGGCGATGCGTCCGGAAACCCCGCAGTCGAAGGGCTTCTCCGGCGCCAAGAGCACGCGCGACGCCGGCTACGTCTACCCCAACTTCACACTGCAGGAGTACGTCAAGAAGCTGGACGAGGGCGTGCTGGCGATCATGGTGGAAAAGAAAGGTTGCGTGGACAACCTGGACGAAATACTCAAGCTCGGGACCATTGACATGGTGCAGTTCGGCCCAGCCGACTACTCCATGAGCATCGGCCTCGCCGGGCAGTACGACCACCCCGAAGTCAAGAAGGCTGAGAAATACACCATCGAGACCGCGCTGAAGCACGGCGTACGCCCCCGCGTTGAAATACGCGACTGGAAGCAGGCGGAGCCTTACATGAAGATGGGCGTCAAGGACTTCTGCATAGGCACAGATGTGCAGATCGTCTACCGGTACTGCAAGGAACAGGGCGGCGCAATGGCGAAGGCCCTCGGACGGTAAGTCGGCCGGTTACAAGGCATGCCAATGGGGAGGCGCGCATGAAGTCGAACAATCCAATCCTGAGACAGGACACCTTCCGGCGGTACATGGAGCCGGCGGCCGCCACAATGACCGTGGAAGGCACGGTCAACAAGACGGCCATGCTCTTCGCCATTCTGCTCGCGACCGCGGGCTTCACGTGGTTCATCGCGCGCGGGAATATGGGTGTCGTATTCCCGTTGCTCCTCGTCGGCGCGATAGGAGGACTGATCACCGCTCTCGTCACGACTTTCAAGAAACACCTGGCGCCGGTGACAGCGCCCATCTACGCCGCGCTCCAGGGCTTCGTTATCGGCGGCATCTCGTTTGTGTTCGACGACATGTATCCCGGCATTGCCTTCCAGGCCGTGGGACTCACCCTCTGTGTCATGGCTGCCATGCTCGTCGCATACCGGACCGGGGTTATCCGCGCCACAGGCAAGTTCAAAATGGGCGTCATCGTCGCAACAGCCTCTATAGGTCTTGTCTACATGGCCTCCCTCCTGCTCGGCCTCTTCGGCGTGGAAGTCCCTTTGATCCACTCCGCCGGGCCGTTCGGGATCATCTTCTCCCTCATCGTCGTCAGCGTCGCCGCCCTTAATCTCATCATCGACTTCGATTTCATTGAGCAGGCCGCAGGGGGCGGCGCGCCGCAGTTCATGGAATGGTACGGCGCGTTCGCCCTCATGGTCACGCTCCTGTGGCTCTACACCGAGATACTGCGCCTCCTGGCCAAGATCAGGCGCAAGTAGGATCAGGCGCGAATCGCCCACTCGAGGCTGTCGGCGAGCGCCATCCAGCTTGCCTCAATGATGTTGGCGGACGCGCCGACCGTCCGCCACGTCCGCTCGCCGTCCGTGGACTCGATCAGCACCCTCACGACGGCGGCGGTGCCGTGGCGCTCGTCCACCACGCGCACCTTGTAGTCCGTCAGGCGCACGGCGGATAGCGCGGGGTACGACTGCACCAGCGCCTGCCGCAGGGCAGTGTCCAGCGCGTTCACCGGCCCGTTGCCCGCGGCCGAGGAACTCACTTTCTTCCCGCCAACCTCAACCGTGATCTCCGCCTTGCCCAAGGCCTGTTTTTTTGCCCTCACCCACTGCCCACTGCTCACTGCTGTCCTAGCCAGAACGAAAGGCGCCTCATACCCCGGCAGTGACCTTCTCACCAGGAGATCGAACGACGCCTCCGCGCCCTCGTACTGGAAGCCCCTGCTTTCGAGCTCCTTTACGCGCTCAAGCAGCTTCGCCGCCTGGTCGGGGGTCAGCGTCACGCCAAGGCCAAGGTCCTGCACCTTGCGCAGGATGTTGCCCCGGCCTGAGAGCTCGGACACCAGCACACGGTTGGCATTCCCCACCAGTTCCGGCCGGATATGCTCGTAGCTTTCCTTGACCTTAGCGACCGCCGCCACGTGCAGTCCCCCCTTGTGGGCGAACGCGCTCGCGCCCACGTACGGCTGGGACGGCGCGTGCGGAATGTTTGCGATCTCTGCCACGTAACGGCTCACCTGCGTGAGATTCCCAAGCTGGGCGTCCGACAGGCTCCGGATCCCCATTTTCAAGCTCATAGCCGCAGCGACCGAAATGAGGTTGGCGTTGCCGCACCGCTCACCGTAGCCGTTGATAGTCCCCTGCACCTGCGTTGCGCCGGCGCGTACTGCAGCCAGCGCGCTCGCGACAGCCGTATCAGTGTCATTGTGGGTGTGTATGCCCAGACGAGCGCCCGTGTCATACTTCACAGCGGAGACGATTCTCGCCACCTCCTCCGGCAGGGTGCCGCCGTTCGTGTCGCAGAGAACAATGTGCTCCGCGCCCGCCTCGGCGGCCGCGAGCACAACCTCCACGGCGTACCGCGGGTTGGCCCGGAAACCGTCGAAAAAGTGCTCGGCGTCGAAAAAGACCCGTTTGCCCTTGCCCCGCAGGAACCTGACCGAATCGCGGACCATATTCAGGTTCTCATCCAGCGAGGTCTCCAGCACGCGCGTTACGTGCAGGTCCCAGCTCTTCCCAACCACGGTCACCACCGGCGCGCAGGACTCCACGAGCGCGAGCAGGTTGGAGTCGCCGGCCGCCTCTACCCGGGTCCGACGGGTGCTACCGAACGGGGTGAGCACCGCGCTCTTGAGCTTGAGGTCCCGGGCGCGCCTGAAAAACTCAACGTCCTTTGGATTGGACCCGGGGGTACCCCCCCCTCGATGTACTGAACACCAAGCTCGTCCAGTCGCCGCGTGATCGCCAGCTTGTCGTCAACCGAAAAAGAGATGCCCTCGAACTGGGCGCCGTCCCGCAGGGTAGTATCGTAAAGGTCACCGTGTTGCGCCATTTCATCCACTCCTGAAAATTCTGAAATCGCCGGAAAACAAAGAAGGCCCGCCCCTGTGTAGGGACGGGCCTTCTGAAAAGCATCAGAAAGTGGACCGCGGTACCACCCTTATTTCGAACGCCCTGGATGCCTCCCCCTCTCCACAAAGGAGAGTCCCCGATCACGAATGGGGATAAAGGCCAGTTGAGGCGCTTCGGCTCTCTACGAGGTACGTGTTCATACCCCTGCCCTGGTAACGGCGGGCAATCCCGTCGGAGTCTAGTTGGGTCCGGCCTTTCCGCTCCCTCTCCTGGCTTTGTTTCTCCCCCTCAGGGGGAGATGTCAGCGCTCTGGCTGACAGAGAGGGTGACGGCTGTTCGCCCCCTTCTTACCTCTCCCTTGACGGGAGAGGTCGTCCCGATGAAGCATCGGGACGGGTGAGGGTGACGGCTGTTCGGCTGTTCCTCCGTACCCGTTGCCCTTTACCCCATACCCTGGGATGGTGAGGCAGCGGGGCGGCGGCGCCCTTTCGGTCCGCTGCTCAGGAGGGATATTCCGGCAAGCCCTCAAGCGCGCTCGCTTTCACCACCCGCCGCATGGCGGGGCGAGGCTCTCTGGGCCGGACGCTCACCGTACTCGTCTCCGTTGTCGCTTTTGCTATTCGATTACAAAAACGATAAGCCCGGCCGCCGGGACGTGTCAAGCTGTGCGGCGGCCTCAGGCGTGCGCGTTCACGATCGCAAGGACCTCGTCGCCGTACCTGCTGACCTTGACGACGGTAACTCCCCAGGCCCTGAAAAGCTCGCTCTCCGTCCTGGGCCGCCGTGAGGCGATGTCCCGGAGCGCCCGGTCTGAAAAGACCGTGAAGGCCGCCACGCCGTCGCGCTCCGCCCTGCTCCGTCGCCACACCCTCAGCTCCTGGAACAGCGGATCGTCGTCCGCCACGTCCCCCCCAACCGAGTCCTTCGCCAGCGCCGTCCGCCCTTTCCTCCTCCCTTCCTCTCCCGCAGGGAGAGGTGTCGCGGCTTTGCGCGACAGAGAGGGTGTGGCTGCGGGTCCCCCCCTGCACACGTCGCAGCTATCGCACTTCGCCGGCGCGGGCTCTCCGAAGTAGCGCAATATGCTCGCGCGGCGGCAGGAGTGTGACTCCGCGTACGCCACCATGTGCGATAGCCGCTCCTCCACGTACTTCTTGTGCTCGGCAATTGATGCGCAGTCTATCGGCGCCTCGGGGTCCGAGGAGGCCAGCTTCAGAGAGGAGGAATCCATCAACCCGGAAGCGCGAAGAGCCACGATCGTCGCCGCCAGCCCGTCCTCCTCATTCCTGGGAACGACGAATTGTGGACCGACCGACTCCTGGGCCTGGGCCTGCTCCGCGAGCCACCGTTGCCACGTTGCCCGGACAAAGTCCTCTTTCGGGTGCGCCTTGTTGATGAAGTACTGCTGCGCGCTTGCCTCCCGGGGTCCATAGAGAAGGATGCAGTCCGCCGGGTCGCCGTCCCGCCCCGCCCTACCCGCCTCCTGGTAGTAAGACTCCAGGCGCCCCGGCATGTTGAAGTGCACCACGAAACGCACGTCCGGCTTGTCCACGCCCATTCCGAACGCGTTCGTCGCCACCATCACCTCAACCTCGTCCACGGTAAACTGCCGCTGCACGCGCGTCCTGTCATCCCGCTCCATGCCTGCATGGTACCCCGCCGCCCTGACGCCGCAATCCTGCAGGAACGCGGCTATCTCCCCCACGCCTCCACGCGTTCGCACGTAGACGATGCCGGAATTGCCGCGCCGGGTGCTCAGGTACCGCCTCAGCCACTCCCGGCGCTCCTCGTCGCGCGATATGCGCTCCACTGAGAACTTGAGGTTCGGCCGGTCCACCGACGTCACCACCTGCGCGGTGCTGCCGTTGATACCAAGCCTGTCGATAATGTCCTTCCGAACGCGCGGGTCCGCCGTCGCCGTCAGCGCCAGGGTCCGCGGCGAACCGAGCCGCTGCCGCACCGAGCCGAGCGTGAGGTAGTCCGGCCGGAAGTCGTGCCCCCACTCGGACACGCAATGCGCCTCGTCAACTGCCAGCAGGTTCACTCCGTGCCTCGCCAGGCCCGCGACGAACTTCTCGTTCGCAAAGCGCTCGGGCGCAACGTACAGAAGGTCGAGCCTGCCACCAATGAAGTCCAGGTACGTGTTGTTCTGCTGGTAGCGGGTGAGGCTGGAGTTGATAAAGGCGGCGCGGACGCCGGCGGTGGCGAGCGACTCCACCTGGTCCTGCATGAGGGCAATCAGGGGCGAAACAACGAGCGTGCGGCCGTGAGCAATCGCCGGGAGAACGTAGCACAGGCTCTTGCCGCTGCCGGTTGGCATAACGCCCAGCACGTCGGTCTCGGAGAGTTTCTCCAGAACCGCCGCCTGCCCGTTCCGGAACGCAGGATAGCCGAACCTCTCGGCCAAAAGCCTTCCGTAGACCTCCATCTGCCCCATAGTGCCGTTCCGCGTAGCTGCCTGCAAGGCTCCCCCACGGACCAGCGACCGGTGCCGGCTGGTCTTGCTTCAATTCACAGTCTAAGAAAGCGAATAGACTCTACCAGATTTCCGGGCCACATTCACGTCTTGACAACGAGTTAATGTCAATGCTCAATGACTTTGTCAGTCTTACTGCTCAGTGATTTTGTCAGTACGACTGGTTTTGGTTGAGTCAGTCTCGATCTCCAAGGGTGATCTGGA
>VGZY01000094.1 GCA_016872355.1 SAR202 cluster bacterium
GATATCTGACACCAGCTTTCCCATCTTTTCCCAGTCCACAACTTGGGCTATCCTCTCCAATCGCTCGTTACGCCCAACCTGCTCGGGAAGGAACGCTTCGATCATGGACGGGTTTCCCATATTGCGGCGCATGGCTCACTCCATTTTGCTATATCTTCCTCGCACAGGTATGATTATCGCCTCTACCTCGGGTTATGCAAAGGTCTCCCGAGGGAGAGGCCTTCGGGCGCTCTGGCCCGAAGGGTGAGGGCTGGCTGCTCAGGCGTTTACCGTACCCCGTACCCCTGTTGGGGGTTGGGAGGCAGGGATCCGGTGGCTGTTCGGCTGTTGACCAACTGCTAACTGCCAACGACCACCTGCCTCGCTATCGGCCCTCCTCCTTCGCCCTTATAGCGTCGCAGAACGCCTGTATGTGCCTTGGAGTGGTGCCGCAGCACCCGCCCACTATGTTTGTTCCAATTTCTGCTATCTGAATTAACTTCTGCGCCATCCACTCCGGCGTCTCGGGGTAGACGATCTGCCCCTTTCGAATGGCAGGTATGCCCGCGTTGGAGTGGACGATCAGGTAGCCGTCCGTAGCCTTGCGCATTATACCGGAAAGCTCAATCATCGCCTCCACGCCGTTGCCGCAGTTCGCTCCGACCACGTCTGCGCCGACGTCCCGCAGGTGCTTCACTGCCCGCTCCGGGGTAACGCCCATCATTGTGAACCAGCCGCGCGCGCCCTTATCGAACGTCATCGTCGTAATGACCGCGAGCTGCGTGTTCTCCTTCGCGGCCTTCACCGCCAGCGACGCCTCCTCCAAGGCGGTCATCGTCTCGATGCACACGCCGTCGGCGCCGCCCTCTTCCAGCGCCTTCACCTGCTCGGTGAACGAATCGTACATTTCGGACTCGCTCACCGCGCCCAGCGGCTCCAGGAACTCGCCCGTGGGGCCAACGGAGCCGAAGACGTAGTGGCCGCGCGATGCCACCGATCGGGCATGAGATGCCGCCAGGCGGTTAAGCTCCCGCACGCGGTCGCCGTGACCGTACTTCTTCAGTATGAACTTGCTGCCGCCGAATGAGTTGGTCAGCGATATCTCCGAGCCGGCGTTATAGTAGTCCGCCGACATCCGCCGCACCAGCTCAGGCTGGCTGGCGTTCAGCTCCTCCGGGCACCCGCCCGGCTCCAGGCCTCTCGCCTGCAGGTACGTGCCCGTAGCGCCGTCCGACACTACAACGTCGCCGCGCTTCAGTCTTTCCAGAAAAGCCGTCTTCCTCGTCTCAGTCTGTGTCATCTATTCAGGTCTTCTCTCTGTCCGTCTGTGATCTTCTTGACCAACTACCAACTTCTAACTTCCAACTACCTGCTCTCGCCGGCCATCCAGTGGTCTATCGCCCCCGGCTTTACGTCGCGCTTGCCCGCCCTGTGCAGGTCCCGGACGCGAGCGACAAAGTCCTCCGGGAAGCCCGTGTTGAACTGATCCGCCACCGCCGTCACGGCCTCTGCCGCGGAGCCCGGCACATCGCGGTACTCGCCCCAGCCCCAGGCGTTCAGGTAGTCGTCGCTGCCGTAGCTGCCGTCCATCATGGAAACGGCGTCCGCGCCCTGCTGGAAACGGTCGTCCAGCGGCCGGGATACCCTCCCGGCGTCGTCCTCCGCCTGGACCTGGACGGGGACCTCCTTCCAGTACATTACCCTGACTTTAGCCATTTAAACCTTTGCAGCGTTCTACAGATTGCGGAATCATTATAGCAGTGGGCAGTGGGCAGTGGGCAGTGAGCAGTCGGCCAGGCAGAATACAGGTGTTGGCTAACAGGTGTTGGGTGTTGGCTCGAATCTAACACCTAACACCCAACACCTGCCTTTCAGTCTGGCCGACTGCTGACTGCCGACTGCCGACTGCCGACTGCCGTATCTAACTGCTACAATGTGACGAAGGTGAATTGATGAACGCACGAACAATCGGAATTGCGCTGCTGGGCATAGGAGCGACCCTCCTGGTGCTCTCGGGCGCATACTACGCGTACGGCGCTTTTGCCAACGCAAAGGGCGATAGAGAGCTCAACGCGGAGACGGAACGCCCGGGCGGTCCCACGGCCGTCGCGGCGGCGTTCACTCCCACATCCGCCCCGGCAACACCCATCCCGCAGGCAAGCGCTACCAGTGCGCCGACGGCCGTCCCTACAGCCGTCCCGACCGCACCGCCTGCATCGACGCCGACCGCAACAGGCCCGGCCCCTGCCGCAACGCCGTCTGCCTCTGCAACGCGCCCGCCCGCCACGCCAGCCGCCGTGCCGGAGCCAACCGCCGCGCCCACAGCTTTATCCACCCCTGCGCCAACCGTAATACCCACGGCAGAAGGCATTACCGTTGTGGTGGAGCCGAAGCCTGAACAGCTTCAGACCAGCGGGGACCGCATGAACGCCAGCGTCCCGCCTCCCACGCAGCACGTCTTCGCCACCCGAATGATGATCCCGGCCGTGAATCTGGACACAGCCGTCAAGGAGCTTGAGGTGGTCTGGTCCGGCGGCAGTGCGGCGTGGGAGAACCCCAAATTCATAGTCGGCCACATTCCAACTACGGCGGCCCCTGCCGATGTGGGCCAGGGGTGGTACTTCGGCCACCTGGAGAGCCCCGTATACAATGAGGGCAACGTTTTCCAGCGTCTGCCGGAGCTTGCCCAGAAGTTCTACAAGGCCCAGCAGGAGAAGACGGGTGAGAAGTTTGAGGTACAGCTTGTGGCCGGCAACAGGCTGTACACGTACCAGGTATACAAGACCGAGTACATGCACAAGGACAAGCTGACTGTGACCGATTCACGCTTGCAGGACATCACCCTGGTGACCTGCTTCCCGCAATACGTGTACGACCACCGCCTGCTGGTCACCGCGTCCCTTGTAGAGGTGCGGGACCTGCCACAGACTGCAATGAGCTTTCGCTAACCATGAACTCGCTCACAAATCAACGCGCTTCGACAGGCTCTCCGGCTGTTCTGCCGTACCCCGTACCCGGCACCCCGCACCCGAGGTCCTCATGACCCCCGCCATCCGCGTAACTATCGTCACCGTGGGCGCACTCCTCGTCTTCGGCTTCATGGCCCTGCTCGCCTGGGGACTAGCCAACAAGTCGCCCGTCACCGGCATGAGCGGCTTCACACGGGTCAACCAGCCCGCGCCTGACTTCGCCCTGCCTTTGTTCGACGGAGCGACGACCACGCTTGCCGACTACCGAGGCAAGCCGCTCGTCATCAACTTCTGGGCCTCCTGGTGCGGCCCCTGCCGCGACGAGGCGCGCGCGCTGGAGCAGACCTGGCGGAAGTACCGCGACCGCGGAGTAGTGTTCCTGGGACCCAACATCCAGGACGCTGATCGCAGTGCCCGGTCGTACATCGCGGAGTTCGGCATAACATACCCCAACGGCCGAGACGCGCAGGGCCGCATGGCCATCGACTATGGCGTCGTGGGCATGCCGGTAACCTTCTTCGTCAACGCGGAGGGAATCGTCGTGCGCCGCTACGTCGGGGCGATGCCCCAGACCATCCTCGACCAGTGGGTCGGAGAGCTGGCCGCCGGCGTCTCGCCCTCAGGCGCCACCGAGGGCGCCAACCCGGAAGGGTTCAGGGAGATTGAATAGTGAATTTAGAATAGTGAATTATCGGACCGGGACAATCCGGCTGTTCAATTCACTATTCACTATTCTAAATTCACTATTCCTCCGTTCCTCCTCCCGAACGCAGGATGCTCACGGCCAGGTAGACGCCCATGCCCAGGGCGGCCAGCACACCCAGCCCCAGCAGGCCGCCGACCCAGCGCACGTCCTGGAAAGGAGTGTAGGCGGCAACGAGCTGAGAGAGGCCCACAATGAAGGCCGCGGTCAGAATTCCTACCACCAGACGGTTAAACATCCTCTCAAGCCGCTTGATCGTCGGGTCCAGCCCGGAGGGGTGGGCCTTGATTTCAATGTTGCCGCGCTCAAGGGCAGTCAGCAAGCGGCGCATGTGCCGGGGAAGCTCCACGGCAAGCTCCGCCGCGTCGTTGCTGGACCGCGCAAAGCGCTTGCCCCAGTAGATCGGTGAGAGCCTGCGCGTCACGGCGGACTGCGCGTAAGGCTTTATCACGGGCAGCATCTGGAAATCGGGGGCTATCCTGGTGCCCATCCCCTCCGCCATTGCGAGCGTCTTGAGGAGCAGGAACATGTTCGGAGGCAGGCGCAGCCGGTTGCGTCGGATCACAGTGAAGACTTCGGACAGCACCCTGCCCAGGTGTATCTCACCGAGGCTCCGGCCTGCGTATCGCGCCAGCAGGTAACGCAGGTCCCTCTGCAGGATATCCCGTGAGGTTGGGCTGCCCGTCACACCAGCCTCCATCAGCGCGTCCGCCAGGCGGTCCATGTCGTTGTTGCTGACGGCGATCAGGACCTCTACAAGGCGGTCCTGGGTGAGGTCATCCATAACCCCCACCATACCGAAGTCGATCAGCCCTATCCGGCCGTCCTCTTCAATGAACAGGTTCCCGGGGTGGGGGTCCGCGTGGAACATCCCGCTCTCGAACACCATCCTGAGCCAGATCCTGACGCCGTTCTCCGCCAGCTTCCGCCTGTCGATCCCGGCCGTCTCAATACGGCCCACATCGAACACCTTGATCCCTTTGATCCGCTCCATCGTGATAACGCGCGATGTCGTCAGGTCCCAGTAGATCTTCGGGATGTGCACTGTGGGGTCGTTCTCGAAGAACTTCGCGAAATGCTCTGCGCTCTGCCCTTCGCGCACATAATCCATTTCGAGCTGCAGCGCCTCTGCGAACTCCCGCATCAGACCGGGGATATCGTTCTGTCGCGCCCATATGAAGCGCCTGGCCGCCGTGTCCGCAAATCGCAGTAGCAGGTCCAGGTCCTCGTCCACGTGCACCACCACGCCGGGCCTGCGCACCTTCACCACCACCTCGGCGCCGTCCGTCAGCGTCGCAAGGTGCGCCTGCCCAATGGAGGCTGAAGTTAGCGGGTTCGGGTCGAACGAGGCAAAGAGCGCAGACGGCTTGCCGCCAAGCTCGGCGACGATCGCATCCTCCACCATGCGGTACGGGATCGGCGACACGTTGTCCTGCAGCCTGGATAGCTCCGCCAGGTATTCCGGCGGCAAAAGGTCGGCGCGCGTGGAGAGGATCTGCCCCAGCTTCACAAACGTCGTCCCCAGCTCCTCCAGCGCAAGGCGCACGTGCTCCGGCCGCGTGTGCACCCTCACGCGGCGGGGCTGGCCCCAACGCCACGGCGCCAGGCGGTCCACCCACCCACCCGCCACGTACCCCAGCCCGTGCCTGCCCAGCACATCCACAATCTGGCGGTACCGGCGCATGTGGCCCTTCTTCTGCCGGGCCTCCTGCTCAGTAACCTGCTGGAAGGGAAACGTCATCCGCGAACACTCCGTTGGACCATGAAATCCTGGGGCCTTTCAATTGTATTATGCAATTGAACAGGCCATGCATGGGTGCTGCCGAGTCCTGCTACTGGGCTTTCTTACGGCCAGATGCCTTCGGGGATGCGTTGATCCGCTTGACTGCCTTTTCGAAGTCACTCTCGTACGTATTGTCCTGGACCACTCGGAACTTTTCGTAGTGTCCTTCCGCCAGTTGTCTGGCGACCTCGTGAGAGACCGTGCCTGCGTTCGTCAGCACTTCGTACTCGTTGAATCGCAGGAAGCTGTCCAGCCTCTGCGCCCAGTCCGCCATCTTCATTGGAATCTGGCGGGCTGCCTGGTTTTCTGCGTAGTCCAGGTACATGGAGACAATCCGTTCCAGCTCCTTAATCTCTTTCTCGATCAGGTAGTTCTTGGCAACGGATACGTCCGACTTCAATATCTTGCCATTGGGAGCGTTCTTCCATGTCTTTAAGCCCATGTTGGGTTTATCAGACCCAGAGCGCTCCGCCACTAGCTCCGCCGCTGTTTTCCGGGTCACTGCCCAATGGAGCTTGTTCTGTACCGTTTTGAAGAAAGTCTTGGTGGTCTCAGCGTCTTTCCGATAGTCGATGCTGCACTGCTCGTATATGTCGGTAATCTTCAGATAGAACCGGCGCTCGCTGGCCGTGATCTCGCGAATCCGCTCGAGAAGCTCGTCGAAGTAGTCCTTCCCGAAACGCTTCCCCTGTTTGAGCCGCTCGTCATCCAGGACGAAGCCCTTGATGAAGAACTCGCGAAGGGTCTGCGTAGCCCAGATTCGGAACTGGGTCGCCTGAACGCTATTGACCCGGTAGCCTACCGAGATGATCGCATCGAGGTTGTAGAAATCGATCTCCCGATTCACATTTCGACTGCCCTCTTTTTGAACTATTAGAAATTTTCTAATAGTTGCGTCTTGCGACAACTCCCCGGTATCAAAGATCTATTTAAGGTGATAGTTGACCGTGGGGACTTCGACACTGAATAGTTCCGCCATCCGACGCTGGCTAAGCCAAAAGGTCTCGTCCTGAAAAAAGACCTCTACTTTTGCCGCACCTTCGGGCGTCGTGTAGAAGACGATCTCGCCTTCTATTCGCTGCATCTCGCTAGCCACAGGCACCCCCATTTCGATAAGCCCTCTAGCACATGTGTCCCATTCTAATTGGATAGACATCCAGCTTCAATACGTCGATGTCCACCTTTGAAATGTTGTACCCTTTGACGGTATAGCAACCTCGAAGACGGAGACAATGCGATGCCGGCGCGATGGCAAGAGTGGGAGAAGGCGAAGAAGGAAATTAAGGAGGACGCGACGGCGCGGAGCTCCGCAGTGGACGAGGCGCTGGGCGTGCTGCGCAGCTCGCAGAAGGCGGCGAAGGAGGACCCCAACGCACTGCGCTGCCCCATCTGCGGGGGAATGAAGTTCAAGACCCGCGAGAAGGGCAAGACACTTGTATGCCGCTCCTGCGGAATGCAGGTGCAGAATAGCGCGCCGCAGTCGAAAGAGAACGGGTCGGAGCCACATGCCTCGCCAGAGCCGGGAGGGCAAGACGCTCCGAAGGGTCCCGACCCGAAGTAAGCGCGCTCGTTGCCTCTAACGCCGCGGTCTATTTCTTTTCACTATCGGCTGCTGTGGTCCTGGAATACTGGAGGTATACAAAATGACGAGCACCAGAGAGAGCTTCGACCTGCTCGCCGGACTCCCGGCCTCTGTTCCGATGCCGGTGCTGTTTGTGGGTCACGGCAACCCAATGAACGCCATTTCCGATAACGTCTTCTCAAGATCGTGGGAGCGGGTAGGCGCAGGCCTGCCCCGGCCCAGCGCGATTCTTTGCGTCTAGGCTCACTGGCTCACGACGGGGAATACCAAAGTCTCAGCGGTTGAGATGCCCAGCACTATCCACGACTTCGGCGGGTTTCCTAAAGAGCTCTTTGATCTGGAGTACCCGGCCCCCGGCGCTCCCGACTATGCGAAGAAGACAATAGAGCTGGTTAGAAAAGCTGAGGTGCTGGCGGACTACCAGAGGGGCCTGGACCACGGGACGTGGTCGGTGCTCGTCAAGATGTTCCCCAAAGCCGATGTCCCCGTGTACCAGCTGAGCATGGACTACGCCAAGCCGCCCGAGTACCACTACGAGCTGTCCCAGGACCTGAAGAAGCTCAGGCAAAAGGGCGTGCTGATCGTCGGGAGCGGCAACCTCGTGCACAACCTTCGCGCGTTGCGATGGGAGGAATCGCCTTACGACTGGGCCGTGGAATTCGATAGCCGGCTTACATCTTTTATCGACGAGGGCAACGACGAAGGGGTAATAGGCTTCAGCAAGCTGGGCGCGGCCGCGAAGATGGCCCACCCAACAATCGACCACCTGCTGCCGCTCATGTAAACCCTCGGCGTAAAGGACAAGGGCGACCGGATCGAATACTTCAACGACGATTTCGATCTTTCGTCAATCTCTATGCGGTCCTTCATCGCCAGGCCATAACGGGCCCCTGGACGGGTTTTTCATTCCACGGCAAAATCACGAGGCGAGACACTGACCCGGGTGCGTCAGTCGAGGCCGTAGCCCCGGGAATTAAATCTCTCAATGCGGCGGTTGGTCCAATTGGACGCAAGCTCCAGGACGAAGTCGTTGAGTATATAGTCCACAACCAAATCGGTATTGTACGAGATCTCCGGGTCTTCCTCGGGGTCCCACTCGGAACCTTCGCGCGTTTGAAGCCAGACGGCGTCATTCAGCTCGGACTTGAGCGCGCGCAGCTCCTGCTCGATCAGACTCCCGGCAAGGCCAACGTAATGGTCCCACAGGCCGGACTGGTCCCCCTGCACCTGAACGCACATCTCATCCCAAACGCTGGCCAGCCCGCTGTCATCGCCCGATTGCATCCCGTCTGTCATGCGCTGGAGACTGCGGACCGTCTTGCGGGCAATCCTCTCGCACTCCCGCTCCGCTACGTATTTAATAATGCGGTCCCGGGCGTCCAGGCCGCCGGCGATTATGAGCACGTCTTTCACGGCCGTCCTCCGTTGAACACCAGGCTATGCCTCGGGATGCGCAGGCCAAGCGCATGATAATGCGCTGTCAAGTGACAGGCAAGGGAGTCGTCTACCCGTTGCTGATTTACTCTGGACCAGCCCCTCCGCCCTGCCCAGGCGCGCATGACGCAAGACTGTGGGCGGTGCCGCGTGGTCTCGAACTCGAGAGAAGGTGTGCATTCCGGCCCAAGCCCCAAGCGGAAATGTAACGTTTTCGATGGAAGTGGCGTAAACCTAGTGTAGTGCTATCGTTTCGCGTTGCCCATGTCGCTCGCACTGCCGATCGCCCCTCTACTAGTTTGAGCAGCAGGGCTTCACAAGATAGTGCCTCACTCCGGCCGGAGTCTCGACCAGGCCCCGGAACTCAAGGTGGCGGGACTAATGCATACCTCCCCCGAAGCTTCCCCTCTCGTCGATCAGCTCGCGACAGCACGAAAAAGAATAGCGCAGCTGGAGTCCCAACTCGCACAAGCGTCGAGAGCCGCAGGCGCCGGGTCGGCTGCACAGGCCCGATTCAAGGCGACACTCGATCAACTCCTCGAAGGCTGCCAGATCATCGGCTTCGATTTCCGGTACCTGTACGTCAATGACGCGGTCGCGCGACACGGGCGGCGGACCAGGGAGGAGCTGATCGGCCACACGATGATGGAAGTCTATCCCGGTATCGATGCATCTCCCTTCTTTACACACCTCAAACGGTGCCTGACAGACCGAACGCCCCATCGCATGGTCAACGAATTCACCTTCCCGGACGGCGCCAAAGGGTGGTTCGAGCTAAGCATCCAGCCTGCCCCTGAAGGAGTGTTCATCCTTTCCGTGGATGTCTCTGCCCGTCACCAGGCAGAGACCGCGCTCGTTCAGAGCAACCGTGATCTCAAACAGCCCATCGCCGAGCTGCGGACCGCCCAGTCCCGTTTGATGCGACAGGAGCGCCTCAGCGCAATTGGGAAAATGGCCGGCGGAATCGCTCATGACTTCAATAACAACCTCATGCCGGTCCTGGGTTACACGGAGCTTCTGCTGACCGACTCCGAACTACTCGACGACAGGGAGAAGGTCCTGGAGTCGCTACGGATGGTCAACTCCGCGGCCCGCAATGCGGCGAGCACGGTAGTGCGGCTGCGTGAGCTTTACAAGCCGTCAGAAGAGAACGAGAATCTTGCGCCCTTCGACGTGAATGGCCTTGTCCGGCAAGTCGTGGTCCTTACCCGTCCGAAGTGGAGGGAAGAGGCCCAGGCACGCGGGGCACACATCGAGGTCCTGACCGATCTCGGGGTACTCAGGCCACTCAATGGTCTGGAGAGCGAGCTGCGCGATGTGCTCACAAACATGGTCTTTAACGCGGTCGATGCTATGCCGGATGGCGGGACGATAGTCCTATCTACAAAACAGGATGGAGACCACATCGCCGTTGCCGTTAAGAACACCGGGGCCGGGATGACCGACGAAGTGCGGCGCCGATGTATGGAGCCGCTCTTCACAACGAAGGGCAATCGAGGGACTGGCCTGGGGCTTGCTGTGGCTCATACAGTCGTACAGCGGCGCAATGGGACAATCGATATACAGAGCGCCCCGGGGAAGGGGACGACCATACAGATCCGTCTCCCGCTGCAAGCAGAGCCTGCAATCCCGGCGCTTCAGCCGGCGGTCCACGGCGCGACAAGGCGTCTGCACGCCCTGGTGGTGGACGATGAGTACATACTGAGAGAGGTTGTTGCAGCGTACCTCACTATCGACAGGCACACTTACGAGCTGGCGGCCAACGGCATGGAAGCACTGGAGAAGTTCAAAGCCGGACATTTCGACATCGTGATAACCGACATGGGAATGTCGGAGCTTTCAGGGGACGAGCTTGCGTCGGCGATAAAGCAGATTGATCCCAATCAGCCCATAGTCATGATCACCGGTTTCGGTGAGATGCTCCAGGCAGTCACTCAGCGCCCCACGCAGGCCGACCTCGTGGTGCCTAAGCCGTTCACGCTGGCCCAGCTGCGCGAAGCGATGTGGAAGGTTACGAACAAAGAGTGAGTGCTCGTTGCCTTGCGCGCCCATCAAGCAATGGGACAGTCGCTCACGACGGGCAGACCGGGGCCAAGGCCACAAACGAAATGTGCACCGCCACCTTGAGTGGCTAAGTGATCAAAGCGAGGGTGATGGTCTACCGGTAATGATGTGAGGACTGGCTGTACGTTGCGGAGGAGGAGAAGAAATCGGGGTGCCGGGACTTGAACCCGGGACCTCCACGACCCGAACGTGGCGCGCTACCAACTGCGCTACACCCCGACAAAGAGCCACCCGTTAATAATAGCCGGGTATTGCCGGAACGGCAAGGCCTGTGTGAAAGTAGTCATCGTCCACACTGGCAAGGAGGAGACGATGTCCTACCGCACCGAGTTCGAGAACGGCAGGCCCATCCAGGCGGACTTCTGCGACGTGAAGCCGCTGTGCATCGAGCGCGCCCGCTACGATTGCGCCCGCCACCAGCAGGAGCGCCTCTGCGCTCGCCACTCCTGGTCCACCTACCGGCCTGATGCCCAGTATGCCTAAAGCGAGTGCCCCGCATCCAAGATCATGGGCCTGCAGGAGGCAGCGCGGTACGTCATTGAGTTCGAGGGCGGCGCGTTCGATTACGGTCGCGACGAACGCCTGTAGCGCCCGCGGCGATGTCAAGGGGCAGTGAATCTGTCAGTGTTTAGGGTGCAGTGATTTTGTCAGTACGGTTCGTCTCCATGGGTGGTCTGCAGCCGGCTTATGGGCGGTG
>VGZY01000095.1 GCA_016872355.1 SAR202 cluster bacterium
CTGTGCTCTCTTCGCTTCTCGCTCGGTCAAATGTAGTCCTCTCATGGACTGACATATTCACTGAGCAGTTACCTACTGACAATATCACTGAGCAAAGACATCTTGACAACGAGTTAATTGACTTGCGGGGCCGTTGCCCATATCCTCTTTAGTTAGACGGCCAAAAGCTCTTTGCCCTTGGCTTTCCACCAGCACCTATGACCCAGCACCCAGAACCCCTCCCGGAGGCCCCATGATACCCGTCAAGATCGCTCTCGCCGTCCTCGGCGTCATTATCTTCCTCGCCCTCTCCATCAAGGTAGACGCCAAGGGCTACCAGCAGGGCGTCAAGTTCCGCCCCATCGGTGTCGCCGTCGGAGGCGTCATCCTCCTCATCCTCATCTCCGTCAGCACATCCATAGGCCAGATAGAGGCAGGCACACGAGGCGTCGTTCTGCAATTCGGCGCCATCACGGGCAAAACGCTGAACGAAGGCCTCTATTTCATCGTCCCGTTCGTCCAGTCCGTCGAGATCATGGACGTCCAGACCCAGGCGCACACCGTCCCGGTCAACGCTGCCTCGAAGGACCTCCAGGACGTGCAGACCGAGGTCACCCTGAACTACCGCCTCTTCCCCGACCAGGTAGACCAGGTCTACAGGGACCTCCGCCGCCAGTACGAGTCCAGGGTCATAAACCCCGCCATCCAGGAGTCGGTCAAGGCCATCACCGCCGGCTACGACGCCGAGCAGCTCATCACAGAGCGGGCGAACGTCAAAATCGCTATCGAGGATGCCCTCCGCACACGCCTGGCCAAGGACGGCATCGAGATGATCACGCTCTCAATCACGAACTTCGCCTTCAGCGCTGCCTTCAGCTCCGCAATCGAAGCCAAGCAGGTCGCAGCCCAGCGCGCGCTCGAGGCCACAAACAAGCTCCGCCAGATTGAGGTCGAGGCGCAGCAGGTCAAGGCCGCCGCCGAAGGTCAGCGCGACGCCCGCATCGCCGAGGCCGAGGGCGAGAAGCAGTCCACCATCCTCCGCGCCCAGGGCGATTCCGAGTCCATCCGCCTGCGCTCAATCGCCCAGAGCGAGGCCAACCGCGTCCTCAGCGAGACGCTTACCGATCAGCTCATTCGCTACACGATAGCCCAGGACCTCACGCCCGGCATCCAGACCATCATCATCCCGGCCGGACAGGAGTTCATCCTCGGGGACGCCGTCCTGGGCCGGTCCGGGACGAACCCGTGAGGAGGCCACATGTCTATAGCCGTCGCGTCTAACGTACGCAAGGCCATCCTGGGCACGAGCGTCAACAACGTCTACCTCATAACAGGCAAGAAGGCGGCCGTGCTCTTCGATAGCGGGTGGGACGAGGGCGACAACATAGAGCGCGTCCTGGCGATGTGGAAAGATGCCGGCAGTCCGAAGATCGCCGCCATCGTCCTCTCCCACAAGCACCGCGACCACAGCGGCGGCGCGCTCAAGCTCTCCCAGGCCACCGGCGGGAAGGTCTACGCAACGGCCATCGACCAGGCGCTCATCGCCGCAGACCAGCCCGAGCAGCGCGTCGATGTGAACCCGAAGGACGGCGAGACGATCGACATCGGCGGCGAGACGATCGAGCTCATTCACACGCCCGGCCACACGATGGGCAGCCTGAGCGCCTACCACCGCGAGCAGCGCATCCTCTTCGCAGGCGACTCCATCCGCACCGCCGCGCCGTTCCGGTGGGACAAGGTCAACGGCAGCCTGCCCGTCCACCTGGAAACGCTCAAAAAGCTGCAGAAGCGGGACATCGCGCTCATAGGCGTCGGCCACGGCCCGGAGGTAACGGACCCCACCGCCTTTATCGCCAACGAGCTGGCCATCCTCCCCGCCCGCCTCGGGGAGAAGTAAGAGGCTGGTCGCGTGCCGCGTAGATATACTCCTGCCGAGGCCATCAAAATCCCCAGATCCCTGGGATTCGTGGAAGCGGGCCACGTTGGAGACCATAAGCAGTTTAAGAAGCCCGAGAAGGGGAGCGGCAAGGTGACTGTGCGGATGAAGAAAGGCTAGATAAAGCCTGAAAAACTTAGCTCGATGATTCGACAGGCTAGGACAACTCGAGAAGAATGGGATAGGATAGCAGATAGGGTGCTATAGTCAGCCGCCAGGGGAAAGTGTGACGAGAGGGAGCTGAGGAGGTCAAACATGGACCAGAAGGTTACCGTGATTCTGGTGCCGCATGCAGACGGCGAATTTACCGTAGTTTTCCCATTCCACGACGGCATAGCAACGTCCGGCGACTCCGTCGAGGAAGCGATGAGAAACGCGCGCGAGGCATTTGAACTTCATGTCGAGGGCATGGCCAAAGACGGAGAAGAGCTCAATCTCCACATCGCCCATTTGCCGGGGGCGCGCATAGTGGAGATCGACACGCATCTGTCCAACCGCGTGGAGCGCGCCGCCAAGAAAGAAGCTGAACGCTGGAAGATCGACCAGCCGACGGCAAACCTCAAGTAGAACGGAGTCAGGCCCTCGACCACCATGGAATTCGCCCTAGGCATCTACGCCATCCCCGTCAGCGACGGCGCAAACACCGTCTACATCGCCCGCGGTGACAACGCCGCGGCCATCATCGACGCCGGCCGCAAGGCTGCGGACGCGGACACCATCCTGGACTACTGGAGGGGCATCGGCGCGCCGAAGGTGCAGGCCCTGGTCCTGTCGCATCGCCACTGGGACCACATCGCCGGCGCAAGCAAGATCGTGGATGTCACGGGGGCCGAGGTGCTGGCCACCGCAGTTGAAAAGCCATTCATCGAGGCGGCGGAGACTCCCGTGCGCGTGGACAGGACGGAGCGCGACGGCGAACGCATTTCCCTGGGCGGCGCAACGCTGGAGATTCTTGAGACCCCCGGCCACACGATGGGCAGCCTCTCCGTCTACCACCGCGAGCACCGCGTCCTCTTCACCGGAGACACCGTCCTTGGCTCCAGCCCCACCGCCATCAGCCCGGACCAGGGCGACATGTCCCTCTACCTCGACTCCCTGCGCAGGTTGGCGGACATCGACGCGCGCACCGTTGCCCCCGGACACGGCCCCCTCATGCGCTCGCCGCGCATCAACATACAGGGCCTCATCTCCCACCGCCTGGCGCGGGAGGCACAGATACTGGACCTGCTCTCCGCCGGCCACAACACGGTGGACTCGCTCTTCTACGCCATCTACGCCGCCGAGGTGGACGCCGCCCACGTGGATCTGGCCAAAGGCCAGGTCCGCGCCCACCTGCTCAAGCTCCAGCGCGACGGCAAAGCCGCCCTCCACGACGGCAAATGGCTGGCGTACGCCGGGCGGAGTTAGGAATAGTGAATTATGAATAGCGAATAGTGAATTATCGAGCCGAAGAATACCCGGCTGTTCAATTCACTATTCACTATTCTAAATTCACAATTCTCTCTCCCTCCCCATCTCCCACGAACCCCACATCATCGCGGCCGATGCAGCTATCGTGACCGCGAAGATCACCATCGCAGCGTCCGGCCTGGTCTCCGCCACCCTCGCGTCAGCAAACTTCCCGAAGGCCACCATGCACCCCACGCCGATTACAATGAAAGACCCGAACCCAAGGACATATGCGGTAACGGTCCTCATGAAACGCATGGTGCACCCCTGTGAAACATCAGTTCCGGTTAACCCGTCACCCTATTTGTCATGCTGAGCGGAGCGAAGCATCGTTCAGGCGAGACTCTCGGTGATGTGCGATCACTATCGGTCAACGCTCTCAGGCATGTCCCTGGATTGTAGCCTGATCAAGAGGGTATCTTCCCCTGGAACGTAACCTGAACGATCCTTCGGCCAGAGCGCCTCAGGATGACAAATAGGATGACGGCCTGCAACAACACACTCCCCTACGCCCCTAACTTTACGCCTCCCACAACCGTTACGCATCCCAGAACTCTGTGATTTCCGGCCGCCCGCATACGCCGCCTCGGGGGAAAACAACGGGACCCTGCACGTGACAGGGTCCCTTGCAATCAACGTATTCTGCGACCGCGCCCTACTTCGCCGCCGCCCGCGCCGCCTCGGAGGGGTCGAGCGTGTATGAGTACAGCCGGGCGTACAGCCCGCCCATCGCCACTAGCTGCGCGTGTGTGCCCATCTCCAGTACGCCGCCCTTGTCTATCACCACAATTTTGTCCGCATTCCTCACGGTCGAAAGGCGGTGCGCAATCACGAACGCCGTGCGCCCCTGCAGCATCTCGGCCAGCGACTTCTGGATCTGCACCTCGGTCTCGGTGTCGATGTTCGCCGTCGCCTCATCAAGAATTAGTATCCGAGGGTTAACGACGAGCGCGCGTGCAAAGCTGATCAGCTGCCGCTGCCCCACGCTCAGGTTGCCGCCGCGCTGCTGCAATTCCGTGTCGTAGCCCTTCTCCAGCTTCATGATGAAGTCGTGCGCGCCAACAGCCTTCGCGGCGCGCTCGATCTCTTCCTGCGTCACGTGCTCGCGGTTGTAGCGAATGTTGCCCGCCACGGTGCTGTTGGAAAACAGGTACGGCTCTTGCGGCACCACGCTCATCTGCTTCGCCAGCGACTCCATCGTCACGTCGCGTATGTCGTGCCCGTCAATCGCTATGCTTCCGCCTGTGACGTCGTACATGCGCATGAGGAGGGACACAATGGTGGTCTTCCCGGCCCCCGTCGGCCCCACCAGCGCAACGGTCTCACCAGCCTTGACGTCCAGGTTGACGCCCTTGAGAACAGGCGTGTCCGGGTTGTAATGAAAGTTCACCTTCTCAAAGTGGACGTTGCCCTTAACCTCGGGCAGCTCTATGGCGTCCGGCTTATCTTCCACGTCCGGTTTGTGGTCCAGTAGCTGGAATATCCTCGCGCCGGAAACCATCGCCCTCTGCAGGCTGGCGTACTGGGAAATCAGTCCCCTGATCGGGTCGAAGAAGCGCTGCACATAAAGCGCGAACGCCACAACCACGCCCACCTCGATGCGCCCGTTGATGACCATGCTGCCGCCGGCGACGACGATTATCGCAAGTCCCAGCGCCGTCATAAGCTCCACCGACGGCGGCAGAATTGCCGACATCCGGGTGGCCTGCAGGTTGGCCTTGAGGTTCTCCGCGTTCGTCTGGTCGAACTTGCTCGCGTTGACCTTCTCGCGGTTCAGGCTCTGGATAACCCGCACACCTGCGATATTCTCCTGGAGCCCGGAGTTGATCGTCGCGACGGACTTGCGCACGCGCAGGAAGGACGCCCGCGCATACTTCTGCCACACGATAAGCACAACAAATAGCGGTGGCACAACCGATAACGTAGCGATGGCCAGCTTCCAGTCCACAACGAACATCGTTACAACTATGCCCGCCAGCGAGAAGAAGTCCGCCAGCGAATGCACGACGATCTGCAACACGTCCTGCAACTGGTGCACGTCGCTCTGTATGCGGGACATCACCTTGCCGGTCTCGTTCTTGTCGAAGAACGACATCGACTGGCTCTGTATCTTTTTGAACAGGTCCACGCGCAAGCGGAACAGGACTTCCTGCCCGACGTAGTTGAGGTACCGCAGGTGCGTGATGTTCGCCAGGAACTGGACCAGCGCCACTCCCAGGAATACCAGGATGGCCCAGTTCAGACTCCCGACGTTGCCTGTCGTTACCGCAGGGGTTATGTGGTCGTCTATTATCCACTTGATTACGAGGGGCGATACCACCATGCACGTGGAGTAGACGATCATCGAAAGGACTATCACGGCCACCCGGAACTTGAACGGCCAGATGTACTTCATCATCCGGGACACGACGGTATGGTCGTAAACCTTGCCGTGCTCCTCTTCAAGACCGCCATGGCCAAAGCCGTGCATCCGTGGGTTGAACATCAGGACGGCCTCCCCATAGAGACGCCCCGCTGGGTCGTCTCGTTCCCAAGGGATGAGATCGCGCTGTCCACCGGCGCCTCGGCGTCCTTCTGCGACTTGAACTGGAGGTCGTATATCCTGCGGTACTGGCCGTCGCGCGCAATCAGCTCGTCGTGGGTCCCGCGCTCAGCAATGCGCCCGTTGTCCAGCACTATGATCAGGTCGGCCTTGCGAACCGTCGAAAGGCGGTGGGCGATGACGAACGTCGTCCTCCCCTTCACCACCTCGGCCATCGCCTGCTGGATAAGGTACTCGGTCCCCATGTCCACGCTTGACGTTGAGTCGTCCAGGATCATTATCGGAGGGTCAATGAGTATGGTCCGCGCGATCGCCAGCCGCTGGCGCTGGCCTCCGGAGAGAGTCACGCCACGCTCGCCCACGCGGGTGTCATAGCCCGCGGGCAGGCTCTCTATGTGCTGGTGTAGCTGCGCAATCTTCGCCGCACGCTCGATGTCGTCCTGGGACGCATCGGCCAGGCCGTATGCGATGTTCTCACGGATGGTCGCGGCGAACAGGAACACGTCCTGCAGCACAATGCCCACGTTCTCACGAAGCGACTCTATCTGGACATCACGGATGTCGGTCCCATCGATCGTTATGGCGCCGCTGCTCACATCGTAAAAGCGCGGTATTAGCTGCACCACGCTGCTCTTCCCGGAGCCGGGGCCGCCGAGTATCGCGACGAGCTTGCCCGGCTTCGCCTCGAAGTCCAGTCCCTTGAGCACCGGCGTCCCGGGATCATAGCCAAACGTCACGTTTTGGAACCGGACGTGGCCGGATACCTTGCCCATCGGCTTCGCGCCCGGCCGCTCCTTCACCGGGGACTCCGCATCAAGAACGCTGAAAAGACGCTTGCCTGAGGCGAGCGTCCTGGCCAGTCCGTTGGCCTCTGAGCCAATCTTGCGTATGGGCTGCGTAAGCAGGTCCACGTAGAGGGCGAACGCGACCAGCTCGCCCGGCGTTAACGCTCCCCCCACTACCTCATGGCCGCCCGACCAGATGATGAGGGCCGTGGCGCCGGCGATCAGAAGTCCCCACGTGGCCTGGCGGTTATTTGAGACAACCGATGAAGCGTAGGTAGATGTGGCAACCTCGCGGGCAGCGCTCTCGAACTTGGCCTCCTCGAATTTGCGCCCGCCGAACGCCTTCACTACCTTCATCCCGGTCAGGCTCTCCTGCAGGATGGTGACCATGCGGCCGTTCGCCGCCGATGACCGGGTCCACAACGGGTTCAGCCTTTGCATCAGGACAAAGGACCTGACCACTACCACTGGGATGATCATGAGGCTGATGAGGCCCAGGCGCGGGTTCATCGATATAAGGGTTACTGCAACACCGACCAGCGTAATAATCGTGGACAGCCACTGCATAAGGCCACTGCCGATGAAGCTCCTCACAGCGTCGACGTCGGAGGTGGCCATCGCCATCAGGTTGCCGGTCTGCTGCTTGTCATGGAAGCCGAAGCTCATGCTGTGCAGCTTCTTGAAGAAGGCATTGCGGAGGTCGTAAGCGGCGAGCTGGGATACCGACTCGTTGAAGTACGCCTGCCCGTAGGAGAAGGCGCCCCTGATGACGCTGGAGGCAAGGACTGCGCCGCCGTAGAGGTATAGGTCCCGCTGGACGCCGCTCTGGATGGCGACGTCGATTGCAGTGCCGAGGAAACGCGGAATGACCAGGGCGGCTAGGGTAGCACCCACCATGGCTATGTATGCCCCGATCATCTGCCACTTGTGCCGCATTCCATACGCGGCCAGACGCAGAAACATCTTCATCTTTGGGGCACACCGCCTCAGTAGGTGTCGGAATATTCACGTCGCGGTAAGTATGTTACACCGTGAAACAAACGTGGTCAACGCAAAATTTCACCAAAAGGGACTGAGCGGTCCGGCATTCCGGTCATAATCCTCAGGAGTAAGGCGTTCTGTCCTCAACCCCGGCCTCGCGAAACGAACTCTGCCGCTCCTCGCACTTCTGGCACCGGCCGCAGTGACGGCCGTTTGCAGGCGCCATGCAGGTCAGCGTGAGGTGCAGCGGTAAGCCCGGGTTCGCCCGGATGATGTCGGCCTTGTGCAGCCCGCGATAGGGCGCTTCAATCTCCACCCTGTGCGCCAGCCCCTGGCTGAGCACCTCTCCGAAGCCCCTGAAGAACTCCGGCGTGGCGTCGGGGAACGGGTTGCCGCCCAGTGAGCCGATTGCGATGCGGGAAACCCCATGCGTGCTGCACCACACCGCCGCCAGCCCGATCAGGATGATGTTGCGCCCAGGCAAGAAGACTGCCTCGTCGGCCTCGCCCGCCTGCGGCACCCCCTTCCCCGTCACACCCCAGTGGTCGCCATACAGCGGCCGCACGGGCATTGAAATGTCCGTGATCGGCTGAACGTTGGGGCTGGCCAGGGCGGTTATGTAAGCCGCAACCGCCTTCCTCTCTTCCGTTTCCCATTTCAGTCCCACTTTGACGTAGATGGGATAGACGAGCGCGCTCCGGGCCAGGTCGGCTAGCAGCACGGAGCTGTCCAGCCCACCGCTTGCGAGCACCGCAACCTTCTCCATTGGCCCCCTCGCTAGACCACGTCGTTGATCATCATGTCCTTATAGCTCTCCCGGCGGCGGATGAGCCTCGACTTCCCGTTCGCGACCATCACTATCGCCGGGCGAGGGTTCAGGTTGTATACGCTCGCCATTGATGGCGCGTAGGCGCCCGCGGACGGCATGGCAAGAATGTCGCCTGTCTCCAGCGTCGGAAGCTCGATGTCGCGAATCAGCACATCCCCGGACTCGCAGTACTTGCCGGCTATCGTGACCTTCTCCGCCGGCTTCGCGCCCATGCGATTCGCTATTGCCGCCTCGTACTTGGAACCGTAAATGGCAGGGCGGATGTTGTCGCCCATGCCGCCGTCCACGGAGACGTACTTTCGCACGCCGGGGATGCTCTTGATGCCTCCTACCGTGTAAAGCGCCACTCCGGCCCGGCCCACAATGGACCGGCCGGGCTCCACAACGAGCGTCGGCTCGCCGAAGCCGAGGTCCTTCAGCCGCGCCTTGAGCGCCGTCGTGATCACTTCGGCGTACGACGAAATCGGCGGGGGCAGCTTGTCGCGCAGGTACCCGATGGCGAACCCGCCGCCCGGGCTGAACTCCTGCAGGTTAAGCCCCTCCTTCTTGAAGGGCGCCAGGTAGGTCAGGATGGTGTCCACCGCGATCGAATAAGGCTCAAGCTCAAAAATCGGTGAGCCCAGGTGGAAGTGAATACCGATGAGGTTCAGGTTGGACGACTTCAACGCCTGCCTGATCGCCTTCGCTGCGTCGCCCGTCTCAATTGCGAAGCCGAACTTGCTGTCCAGGGTGCCTGTCGTCGTCATCACGTGCGTGTGCGGGTCCACGTTCGGCGAAATCCTGAGCATCACGTCCTGCTTCACGCCGCGGGCCTTCGCCAGATCGTTCAGCAATTTCAATTCGTGGAAGCTGTCTATTACCACCCTCCCAAGCCCCACCTCCAGGGCCATCTCCAGCTCTTGCGGCGTCTTATTATTGCCGTGGAAATACAGGCCCTTCGCCGGCACCCTGGCCGCCTGAGCAACGGCGATCTCGCCGCCGGACACAACGTCCATGCCGAGCCCTTCCTCGGTCACCAGCTTCGCAATCGCCGGGTTCACGAACGCCTTGGAAGCGAACAGCACTTTCGTCTTCGGGTACCGCTTTGTGAACTCGCCCACGAACTCGCGGCACATGCCACGCAGGGTGGCCTCATCGTAGACATACAGCGGCGTACCGTACTCGGCGGCCAGTTCAAGAGCGTCCACCCCTCCAAGGGTGAGATGACCCTTGCCGTTCACGCCGGCGGTCACAGGGAAAAGACTTGCGTTAGCGAAAGACATTAAGGGCTCCTGAGAATAGAAAGGTAGCGTTCAAACGCAGGTAGTTTACAAAATTTGCCTACCGTTTGCCAGAAGTGGAGCGGCGAGTATGATAATGGTAGACTTTGCTCAAGAGTGACTCTGAGTTATGCAGTGGTACCTAGGCCAATGGAGGAGGGGAAGCAATGTATGATCGAATAACGTACGATCCGCAAATCATGGGCGGCCGCGCATGCATCCGGGGTATGCGGATTACGGTTTCCTTGGTCATCGGGCTCGTAGCTAGCGGAATGACTACCAGGGAAATAATCGCAGAGTATCCCGACCTGGAGCCCGAGGATATTCGCCAGGCGCTCCAGTACGCTGCAGACCTCGTCTCAGACCGAATGGTGATGTTTGCTGGAGAGAAGCCTTGAAATTCCTGGCAGACATGGGCGTCTCCGGGCTAGTCGTCCGGACTCTGAATGCCAGAGGTCACGACGCCGTGCACTTGAGGGACATAGGCCTCCAGAGACTCCCCGACCCTCAAATACTTGTCAAAGCCAGAACTGAGAACAGAATTGTCTTGACCTACGACCTCGACTTCTCTGAACTCATGTCACTCGGAGGGCACTCCCTGCCAAGCGTAATAACCTTCAGGATGCGCGACCAGCGTCCGAGCACGGCAGTCGATCGCTTGATA
>VGZY01000096.1 GCA_016872355.1 SAR202 cluster bacterium
ACGGCGCGGCGCCCCCGACCGCCGTTGCAGCGGGCGCGGCAGGCGCCGGCGCCTCGGGCTCCGATGACTCCCCGGCCGCACAGCCAAGAGCAAAAAGTAACAGGAACGAAGATGCAAGGCCCAGTAACAAGAGGTGCATGGAGTGCCGGAGCCTCGGTTGCGCCATTCTATTCTCCTCCGCGGACTAAAACGTATTGACGGATGAAATAGTTTCTCCTTAAGTGACAGGAATGTACTCCAGACGTGAAGTCTTGTCAACTGCGTTTTTCTACCTAATTTTTCACCCCACTGTCGGCGGCAAACCAAAGCAAATTGTTATTTTCTTTAACCGCGTGATTAGACATAGTCACCGGACGATTTCGATCACTTGCCCTGTCAGACGGGTGTCGTACCCGCCGAGCGCCTCCGCGGCGGTCTTGAACCCTTCGGTGCGAACAAGCTCCAACAAATGGCCCAGCAACGCGCTCCCATAGTGTTCCTCCGGTACCACAAGGTCGTATTGCTCGGACAGTAGCGGCACGAAGCCCAGGCCCATCGCCCGGGCCGCGGAGAGGATACCCAGGCCGGTGTCTGCGCGGCCTGCCGCCACGGCGGCCGCCACCGCGAGGTGCGTGTACTCCTCCCGCTGGTACCCACGCACCGTTTCTGGTGCGATCCCGTCGAGGCGTAGCCGGTAATCTAAGAGTACCCTGGTGCCGGAGCCTCGCTGCCGGTTGACGAATGCGACGTCCGGGCGGGTGAGGTCCCCAAGGGAATTCACGCCCCTCGGGTTGCCGGGCTGAACGATGAGGCCCTGGAGACGGTTCACAAGGTTGAGGATCACAACGGGCCGACCCTTGACGTACTTCCGCACGTAGCTGACGTTGTACTCGCCGGACGCTTCGTCCAGAAGATGGCACCCGGCGACGTGCGCCTCGCCACGGCTGAGCGCCAGAAGACCGCCGAGGCTGCCGACGTTGGAGGACGACAGGGTCAGCTCCGGGTCGATTCGCCGCAGCTCGCTTGCGATGAGGTCGAGCGTGAGATCGTGGCTGCCGATGGCAACGATAGACTTCTCTATCTGTTCAGCAGGGCGGAGCAGCTCCACCTCAACTGTCGCACCCGCATCCACTCCTTCGGAGAACCGCGGGATGAGCACCAGGCCGTCTGCCCGAACCATTGACATGATGACACCCGCGCCGCGCTGGATCGGCGTCGCAACCAGCCTCTCGCCGACGCGCCCCAGTCGCACCCTGAGATACTCATCCTCTCCAGACGGCGATTGCACTTTGCGGGACAGGATGGCGGATGCTCTCTGCCGGCGCGCTGGAGCGACGCCCAGCATCCTCTCTATGAGCGGCTTCAGGAAAAGGTCTGCCGTCACTGCCGCGGAGACGGGATAACCGGGTATACCGATAACGGGCTTGCCTTCCACCACACCCAGGACGAGCGGGTGACCCGGCCGCAGCGCTACGCCGTGCAGCGCAAGCACACCCAGGTCCGCAACGGCGCGGGCGGTGAAGTCCTCCGACCCCGCGGATGAGCCTGCGTTCACGACGACGATATCGTGGCCGCGCGCCGCCGAGACGATTGCCTTTTTGATAAGTACGAAATCGTCCGGGACGGGCGGCAGGCGTATGGCGTCCGCTCCGGCGTCTTCGGCTATCGCGGCAAGCATGACCGAGTTGAATTCCACGATCTGGCCCGGCTGCGGCTGCGACTGCATCGGCACCAGCTCGGTGCCGGTCGGGATGACGGCCACTGTGGGCCGCGCCTGGACCGGGGCCTGGGTCACGCCGGCGGCGGCGCATGCGGCGAGGTCCTGCGGCCGGAGCCTGTGGCCCTGGGGGAGCACGAGTTCTGTGGCCACGATGTCTTCGCCAAGAGGGCGGACGTGCTGGAACGGCGTGACAGGGGCCTGTACCTCGATCGTGGCATCGTCTACCTCGTGGACAACCTCTACCATGATCACGGCGTCGAAGCCGTCCGGCATAGGGTCGCCCGTGTCCACCCACACCGCCTGCTGCGGGACGGATAGCCGTCGCGGGGGTGTTTCCGTTGCGCCGGCGGTTTCCGCGGAGCGCACAGCTACGCCGTCCATCGCGGCGGCGTCGTAGTGAGGGGAGGAGCGCTGCGCCCAGACCGGCTCGGCCGTGACGCGCCCGTTGGCACGGTCCAGCGGCAGAAGCTCGGTGGAGGTTAGGCGCGGCGCGCCGGCAGCCTCCAGAGCGTCGTAGAACCGCCTGCGGGCATCATCGACAGGGATGTCGCTCAGATAGTAGTCGCGTCCGCGCCGTCTGGATGGCATGAGGTGGTCCTTTGGGAGCCTAGGTGTGAAGGAAGACCGTCACTGTCTCGCCCGCGTACAGCCCGCCGCGCTCCAGGGGGACGATCACGGCGCCGTCGGAGCGGACGAGCGTATAGATGAGGTTGGACTTGCCGAAGACGGGCGCCGCGCAGAGGTCTGCGCCTTCCATGACGAGCCGCACCTGGGCGTGGTCTTCTCTGCCGGCTACCGATGGTATATCCCTGAGAAGGCGCGCACTCAGCGAGGGCGCGCGCGGAGGCTCGGTGCAGCCTGCCAGCCGGTAGATGGCCGGGCGGCATATCATGCCGAAGACGACGGCGGCTGACACGGGGTTGCCCGGGAGGCCGATGGCAGGCTTGCCGTCGACGACCGCTATGATCGTCGGCTTGCCGGGCTTGTGGGCCAGGCCGTGGACGAGCACCCCCGGGCTGCCCAGGCTCCCGAGCACACGCGCCGTCATGTCGCGCGCGCTGACGGAGCTACCCGCGGAGAAGACGAGCATATCGCACCTGCCGAGCCCCTCCACGGCCGCCAGCCGCTGGGTCTCGTACTCGTCCGGAACGAGCGCTATGGGAACAGGGACTCCGCCGGCCTTCTCCACGAGCGCCGAAATGGTGTAAGTGTTGATATCCCTTACCTGTCCGGGTCCTGGACTGCCGGCAGGGGGGACGAGCTCGTCCCCGGTGGAGACGATGGCTACCCTCGGCTTCTGGGCAACGCTAACCTCCATAATGCCGAGGGCCATAAGTCCGCCGATGTCCTGCGGGCGGAGCACCCTGCCGGCCGGTATGACCACATCGCCGCGCCGCACATCCTCGCCCACCTGAATAACATTCTCCCCGGGCGCGACGGGTCGATTCACCTCGATTGTGCGCTCATCGACTGCCTGAGTATTCTCCACCATAACAACCGCGTCAGCGCCCCCGGCAAGCATGCCGCCGGTATATGCGCGCGCCGCTTGACCGGCGGCCAGGCCCACCGACGGCCCGCTCCCCATTGGGACTTCGCCGACCACCTCGAAATACGCGGGCATCCCTTCGGACGCGCCGAATGTGTCGCTTGCGCGGACTGAGAACCCATCCATCGACGAGCGTGCGAACGCGGGCAGGTCCTCCGGAGAGTAAATGTCTTTGGCCAGGACCCTGCCGGATGCGCCTGCCGTGGGGACCTTCTCCGCCCGGGTGCGCACACTTAGGCTGCGGAAAAGGAGCTCATGCGCTTCGCCGGACGGCATGACATTGAAGAATTCGGACATGGAAATATAGCCTGCTGTTGCACTTTGCCCTATACTACAATTCGGCCAGCTATACCTCAAGCTCGGAACGAGCATTCGTATTCGGGCCAAAGCCCGGTATTACGCGTACGCACCTTTAACTCAGGAGTGACCGATGCGGCCTATTTATGAGATCGCGGACAAGATGGGGTTGGACCGTGAGGCGGTCATTCCTTACGGCAAGTACAAGGCGAAAATAGATCTCAACGCCATCCGCAAAGACGGGCCGCGCGGCAAGCTCATCGTAATGACCGGCATGACGCCGACGAGGGCGGGCGAGGGGAAGACGACGACAACTGTTGGGCTCACGCAGGCTATGGGCAAGCTGGGCCACCGGGTGGCTGCGACGCTCCGAGAGCCGTCGCTGGGGCCGATCTTCGGCGTAAAGGGGGGAGGCACGGGCGGCGGCGCGGCGCGCGTGCTGCCTGAGGACGAAATCAACATCCACTTCACCGGCGATGCCCACGCAGTCGCTTCCGCCCACAACCTGCTCGGCGCGATCACCGACAACGCAGCCCAGCGCGGCGCGATTCCGGGCTTTTCGCCGGCGGGCATGACATGGCGGCGGGTCATGGACATCGAGGACCGCGCGCTCCGGCAGATCATCACCGGCCTGGGCGGCCCCAACAACGCACCAATGCGCGAGGCCGGCTTCGATATCGTGACGGCCTCCGAAATCATGGCCATCCTTGCGCTTTCGTCCGGCATCGACGACCTCCGCGCCAGGCTAACGCGCATCGTCGTCGGCTTTACGGAGGACGACAAGCCCGTACCCGCAGGCGATGTGCAGGCGGTCGGCTCGATGATGGCGCTGTTGCGCCACGCCATCCACCCCAACCTGGTCCAGACACAGGAGGGGCAGCCCGTCCTGATCCACGCCGGCCCGTTCGGCAACATCGCCCACGGGTGCAACTCGGTTGTGGCCGACCGGCTAGCGCTCGGCTACTCCGACTACGTGATCACCGAGGCTGGGTTCGGCGCTGACCTTGGATTCGAGAAGTTCATGCACATCAAGGCGCGCTTCAACGGCCTGGAGCCGAGCGCCGCGGTTCTCGTGACCACCGTGCGCGCGGTGAAGTCGCACGGCGGCGTGAGGCTCCGCGACCTTGAGAAGCCGAACGAGGCCGCCGTCAGGGCAGGGGTGGTAAACGTCCAGCACCTGGTGGGAGTCGTCCGCTCCTTTGGCCTGCCAGTCGTCGTCGCGATCAACCGCTTCCCCACGGACACGAAGGAAGAGGTGGCGATCGTAAAAGAGTGCTCAGAGAGCGCCGGTGCGTTCGCGGCCGTGGAGAGCACCGTGTACGCAAACGGCGGCGCGGGTGGCGTGGAACTGGCGGAGGCCGTCGTGGCCGCATCGAAGGACGGCGCTGTGAAGCCGACTTACCTGTACCCGGCCGACGCCACGATCGAAGAGAAGGTGCTGACGCTGGCCCGCAAGGTCTACAACGCGGCGGACGTGTCCTGGAACGCGGACGCGAAGGCGCGACTGAAGACCTACGCGCAGAACGGCTGGGGCGGCCTCCCGGTCTGCATGGCCAAGACCAACTTCTCCATCTCAGACGATCCGACCCGCCTGGGCCGCCCGTCCGGCTATACGTTCCGAGTGTCCGACGTGCGCGCGTCAGTGGGCGCGGGTTTCATCTATCCCATCGCCGGCACCATCGTCACCATGCCCGGCCTGCCCGGCACGCCGCGCTCGCTGGACATCGACGAGAAGGGGAACGTGGTTGGGCTGTAGGGGGGATGGGTTAGGGCTTTTCAGAGCGGATTCAGAAGTCGGCGGTGCGATAAAGGGGTTGCCGCTGGGCGTGATTATGTAGCTGCACAGCATGCTGTGCAGCTACATAATCACGCGACAGTTGACGTATATCCAGGCACTTTCAAACGACTATTAGGCCATTTCTTTGACGGAGGAGGCCGTTGACCGTCAGCACCAGGACCACCGCTCGCCGAATAGTCCGGTCACTCCTTGCCACCGATTTTGCGTGTGACGAGAGGGACCTCTCGGGAGAAGGCGTCAAAGTTGTTCCTTCCGAGGAACGTCCAGGGAGAAGACGGTATCCCGTGAGTCCGGATCCGTTCAGCATGGTAACAATGGGCTCCGGAGTTGTTGTGAGCTGTGGGCCTGAACGAATTGACCGAATGAAGTCGATGTTCGGCCCCCTTGACCGTGACCTGGCATTTTCGCCGAAAGTTCTAGCAGAGGTGGTTGCGCTATTCGCGCGCGAAAATCGGCAGGTCGTTGGGCCATGCCTGGTCTACGCCTGTTCCGAGAAAGACCTCCGGCCTGCTGCGCCGCCCGCTGAAACAAGCATTGAGATAGTTTTTGAGGCATTAATCAAAGACCTGTTTGTATATGAAGGGTTCAGGCACGCGCTATCCTATCGCCACGATTCTCCAAGACCGGAGAAATTGGCTGCAGTCGCAAGAACGAACGGCGAAATTGTTGGGATTGCGGCCGCGTCAGTTGATTGCGAGTCGATGTGGCAAATTGGCGTCGACTTTTTGGAAAGTGCACGAGGTAGGAACATAGGTCGTGCGCTGGTGAGCAGGTTAGCGGATAGCATCCTGAAGGCCGGGAAACTGCCATACTACGCGGCCGCGCCAACCAACGTGAACTCCAATAACGTCGCGGTTAGCGCGGGTTTTTGGCTGGCCTGGACTGAAGTATTTATTAAGGGCGGTATCGCCTAAAGCGGTTGGCTAGAAATCAGAGAGCCCCACCGGATACCGGTGGGGCTTTCTGATTTCTAGCTACTCTGCCCTAGTCGGCGGGCGAGGGGTTCTCGCCGGGGTTGCGGGAGGTCAGGAAGGTGTAGAGCCTGCCGCGCGCGCCTATCCACGTGCGGTTGCCGATGGCGGTGCGCTCAACGACCGGCTGGTTGTTGACGCGCACGGTGGAGAACTCGCGGGCGACGGTGAGGTCGATCTGGTCCTTGTTGAACCGGAATACCACGCCTTCCAGGCCCGGGATGCCTAGCTCGCTGCCCTTGACCAGGCCCCTGTACAGGAAGGCCATGACGGGCTGCCGCTTGAGGTTTGCGAAGTCCACCAGCGGTACATCGCTCTCGCCGTACAGGTAGCCGTACGGCCGCGTGCGGGTGAGGAAGTATGCTGATGCCACCGCGATGACTGCCAGTATCGCAACGCCCGCGACTATGAGACCAACGGGCAGCTCGCGCTTAGCCGGCGCAGGCGGCGGGACAATGACCACAGGCGCGGGCGCAGCGGCGGCCGGCGCCTCTACCACGGGCGCGGCTGGCGCGACCGGCAGAATGGATGACAGCACCCTGGAGGGTGTGCTCTCCATGTAGACGCGGCCGGCATAGTCAAGGGACATGCGGACCACCATCGAGTGCAGCGCCTCGCCGGAGGGCGTGAAGTAGACATCGAACTCGGACGCCGGCCCGTTGCCGAAGAGACGCCTGGGCTCTACCTCCACCGCGCCGCTGTTGCTGCCGAGGCTCACAAAAAGCTTCTCAGGCGAGATAGGGTAGGGGCTCCCGGCGATATGCACGAGCGCCGTAGCTACCCTTGCGCGGACTCCCGGCTCCAGTTGCTCGGTGGCGACCATGGTGAGGTCGATCTGCGGGAAGACCTGTGTAACGAATGAGCCTTCCGAAGATACCGTGTAGCTGTACTTAGGCCAGCTCATCTCAACCCTGACCTTGTAGGTCCCGACCGCGGCCTGCGGCGGGATGAGCGCCGAGTAATTACCGTCCTTCGCGGCGGCGTCGCCGTTGACCCCGTCGTCGTTCATCTCGTAGGAGATCTGAGCGCCGTCGAGCGTCGTCACGTTCGCAAAGACGCGCACGCCGGCCAGGTGGACGGCCTGCTGGTTCTCGCGAACGATGGCGACGATGGAGTTGGTCTTGTGCAGAGGCATCGGCGCCTGCTGCTTGAAGGTGACGCTGTACGGGTTGGTGGAATACTCCCAGATGGAGAGCTGGCCCTGCATACCGCGGGCGTCTATCTTCCAGTCGCCCGGAGCGGGGTCGATCAGCCGCCAGATGACCAGGTTGGGAGTCTCGGAAACGTACGATGCCGAGCGGTCGCCCGCGGAAACCTCAAGTCCCGCCGGGTTGGTCAGGCGGAGCGAGCCGTAGGTGTTGTCCTTGAAGATCAGGAGTGTCTTCTCCCGGGTGCCGGGGATTATGCTGACTGTGGTGGAGTAGAGCTCCTCCGGCTTGAGCGCGCGCTCGCCGACGGAGCCGAGAGGCCAGCGGGACTCGCCGGTGAGAATTGCGTTGGCGAGGTCCTTGAAGCCGGTGGTGCCGGCCGCGCTGTAGACCTTGCCGCCGGTCTTGCCGGAGACGGACTGGAGGAAAGCGTCCGATTCCGCGGACGCCCCGGGAAGGCTAATGCCGGTGATCGTCCACTTCTTGTCGGCGAAGCCGGCCACCAGCGGTGAAACGGTCGTGGACATGGTTGCAAAGTCCACGCCCTCATTCGCTCCGGCAACGACATAGACGATCGAGCCATTGGCCGAATTCTCGCCGCCCAGCATCTCAAACGCGGCGGTGAGGCCCTGGGCCAGGTCGCCCGGCTTCTCGGGCGCCTCTGCCTTGAAGGTCGCCTCGATTGCGTCCTGTATGGCGGTGAAGCCCGCATCCGTGAGCCGGATGGGTCCTACGGGCGCGGTCGGCGCATCAGTGTTCATGAAGGTAATGGGCTGCTTGGTGTGCAGCGTTGCCGCCATCTCCGTCAGTGAACGCACGGAGCCGGGACCCAGCGCATGCTGCCTTACGGCCGTGCCGTCGGCAACGATGATGACCTGCTGGGTCGAGAACGGCGAGTCGGCGGAAGCAATTCTGGTACCTGTTAATAGTATTGAAGCCGTTGCGATCAAGAGTAGTAAGGCCGACAGTGATCCTAGCGTTTTCATTTTCCACCTCCACGTGCACCAAAGTTATCCAAAGTATTAGAAATTGGTCAATGTGAACGAGGTGCTGCTTTTGGAAATTTTCGGTCGGTCGCACATGCCCCAAGCTTGAGCATGGCGGTGCAGGCCGGAAAACGCTGTGGTGTAACGCCATCGGGTAAGATATACGGGATCCAACGAAAATGGCCGAGGTCGGACGGTTGGCAAGCAGGTTTCTGATAGTGCTGTGCGCGTTCGGAGTCATACTCGCAGGGTGCCGTGACACCGCTGCGGGTGGCCCGGCGGCCATCCCCAATGTTGGGGAAGTCCGCGGGAAGTTGACGGCAGTGGAATCGAGCTCCTTGCTCGACCTGACGCTGGTGCGCGTGAGGGACGCCGGAGGCAGCGAGTGGGAGTTCGACGGCCGGGACTACCGGAGCCTGGAGTTCACGCCGTCGCACCTTCGTGAGCACATGGTGACTGCCCAGGATGTGACAGTGAGATACCGCCGGTCCGGAGAAGCGCTGGCGATTGTCGAGATAACCGACTAGGACGACACGGAGAAGAGGCCAGGTGGACAGCAACCGAGAAGAGTTCTTGAAGACTGTGAGGGCGGCCCTTGGTCGCGTGGGCGGCGATGCGCCCGCCGCCATGCCGGAGGCGACCGCCCTTTACGGCGATGCTGACTCGGTGTCGCGCCGCGCCGCGGCCGTCCGGGAGACAATGTCCCGGCAGTCGGAACAGCTACTGGCTGAAATGGCGGTCGCTGCTGCGAAGTCCGCTTGGTCCGTCCACACAGCACGCAGCGTCGCTGAGGCGCGCGACTACATTGCCTCAGTGGCGGCGAAGCTTGGCGCGAAGTTGGCCATGCGGTCTGCCTACGAAGTGCTGGACGAGCTTGCCCTGGGTCCGGCGCTGACGCAGACCGGCACGGAGCTAACACTCATGGCCAGGAGCGGCGAAGATGCCGACGGGACCGAGCGCAGGGGTCTGAGGGAGAAGGCACTGAAGTCGGACATCGGCATCACGGGTGTGGACTACGCCATCTCCGAGACCGGCAGCGTGGCGATTGCCGCGGGGCGGGGCGTCAGCAGGCTCGTTTCGCTCGTAATGCCGGTGCACATAGCCGTCGTCCGGCGCGGCCAGGTGCTGCCGAGCCTGGACGACCTGTTCACCCTGCGCCGACTGGACTTCCTGCAGGGGCGAGACAGTAGCTACATGAACATCATCTCGGGGCCGAGCCGGTCTGCGGACATCGAGCAGACGATCGTCAGGGGCGTCCACGGGCCGCGCGAGGTGCACATGGTGTTGCTGGACCGGGGCGGGCCGTAGATTCGGCCGCACCCCGGTCAGAATACTGGGGCTGACGCTTAGTGGCTGCGCTGTGGCTACTGGACGGTAATCTGGCCGTCCATGCCGAAGTCAGCGTGGGGGATGCACAGGAAGTCGAAGATCCCCGCCTTGTCGAACTTGATCGTCACGCGCTTCGTCGTTTTGGCGGCGACGGTCACGTCGACGTTCAGATCCTCGGCCGTGAAGGTATGTTCCTCGGTCTCAGCCGTGAACACGAAGGTGATTTCTTCGCCCACTTTGAAAGTGAACTTGTTGGGCACGTAGCGGTACTCTTTGGTCGCACCGGCTGCATCGCCCATAGTAACGTTAATCGTGTTGCCGGTGGCCGCCGGTGGCGTTGTGGGCGCTGCCGCCGGTATGGTCGGCGTCGCGGCCGGGGCTTGCGTCGGGCTGGTGGACG
>VGZY01000097.1 GCA_016872355.1 SAR202 cluster bacterium
TTTGCGCGGCGGCCTCGCTGAAGGACGGTCTCGACAATGTCGGACCAAGGCCTGATCGGCCTGCCGCGCTATCTCACATTTTATACATCAGCCAGTCTCTTTTTATCTTACAAGGCCGTTAGACCGAAGGAAAGAATTGTAAGACTCTCGCGTTTTACCTCTTGTCGTACGGAATCGACTTCTCCGGGTCGCCGGCAAACGGGTTCGGCACCTTGCCGCCGTGCCACGGGAACGCGTAGCTCGGCTGGTTCGCGAAGCGCTTCATTCCGGCCTCCACGCGGATGGACGCATTGGGCGGCAGCTCTACTGTGAAATACTTGCCGTTGACGCTAACCGACCGGTCTGAAGAGCTGACGTTCGAGCCCCTCTTGCCCTCGGCAGTCTCATCCTGGAATTTCACGTCCGTGAAGCTGTGCTCCCCGAACGCTCCAGCCTGTACGATCAGCCAGCGCGTCTCGGTGCGGCTGAGGTTCACGAGCTGCACGCCAACCTTGTCGGCCTTGATCTCATCCACGAGCGCCGCCACGTCCTGTGGCAGACCCGGGCGGCGGCGGTCAGCGTCATAATAGCGCACCGTCGCCCTCAGCAGGCCGCCGTTGTACACTGCCTGCGGCGCGCCAAGCATAACCTAGGACAGCGCCTTCGTGTGCACAACCGTCGGGGCGATCTCGTTATCCTTGACCAGCTGCTCGGTCGTCCTGCGTTCGTCCATCACCCTGTTGAACTGCTCCAGCACCCACCCGTACTCGGCGGAGAGCACCTGGTCCGGCCAGTTGGGGTTCTTCCCGTCGTAGTACTGGAAGCGCGCCAGCTCGATCTCGCCGCTGTTCTTCTCGTAGCCCTTGCTGTTGTTGAAGGTGTTCCAGTCGCGCACAACGTCCTGGACCCTGATGGAGGTCACGAAGTTGTGGTCGTCCTGCGAAAGGGTCATGTGGTACAGGTGCACCAGCTCCTGCGCCCGGACCGGAGCGGGCCCGGTGTAGGAGCCGTGCGGCTCCATGTTCAGGTCCCAGTCGTTCTGGTCGTACCGAGTCGGCGTCATGATCTGGCCGTTGGGCAGCTTGAAGCCGTTGTCCACCAGCACCTTCGTCTGGGAACGCAGCAGGTCGGCGTACTTCATGTCGCCCGTCAGCAGCAGCGCACACTCCGCCGCGATGGTCATGCCGTGGAACATGATGTTGAATCCCTGGTAGTGGCCCCAGCCGTAGAAGCCGCCGTGCCAGACTCCGTTGCGGTGCTCGCCCGGCTTCCCGGTCGGCCCTACGTTGTCCGGAATGATCCCGCCGTTTTGCTTGATGCGGTCCATCCAGGCGTCAACGTACTCGACCACCCACTGCTTGTACTTGGGATCGCCGGTGTACAGGTATGCGTCAGTGACCTGGGCCGCGGCCGCCAGGTTGTTTGCGGAGTCGCAATCAAGCACGATGTGCTCAAATGCCTTGATGACCTCCTCGGCCCTCTTCGGGTCCTTCCACCAGCCGATCTCCGGCTCCATGATGGGCCACAGGCTGGCGCGGATGCCCTGCGGCTTGGGCACCCACTTCGACATCCCCGTCTTCTCCGGGTTGCCGCCGTGTAGGAGCGTCATGACCGTGACGAGCTTCGCCTTGTGCCACGGCCCGTCGCTGGCCTGCGCGGGCGAGCGCAGGACCTTGTGCTTCTTGTCGTAGTTGGGTGCTTCAGGGTCGTCCCCGGTGTGGAGGTCCGCGAACCTCCGAGCACGACGGACGTTCTCCGTATTGTCCGGCATGGCGACGCCGAAGTCGTACCATGCCATGTTGCCCTCGCCCTTGTGGTGCCACTCGGCGTCGCCGGGGTGGTCCAGGCTATAGTACTCACGGTATATGTTCTGCCTGAACCGGGTCTCCGTGCGGTGGGTGATGCCCTGGCTGCAGATCCTGGTCGCGGTCTCCCAGTTCTGCATTGCATAGTCCCGCAGCCGCTCGTCCCCGCCCATCGCGTAAAAGAGGCCCCAGTTGTAGCACTGCTCATAAAAATCGTCCACGTCGTCCGCCCACAGGGGCGCGCCGTTGGGCTCGAAGTACTTCTTACGGAGGGCAAAAGCGCCCTGCTCCATGAGCGTCATCAGCCTGCGCTCTAGGATCGCCCAGGTGGGCGGCGATTTTATCTGCGTCGCCTTGATATTCGGCATTTCGGGCATCGTGTTTACCATTTGGCACTATCCTGAATTTCGGGATTACGGCGACCAGGGGTCCGGTCGCGGCACAACGTGTGGCACGTTACGCGCGCCGGTGCGCCATGTCAATACTCGCATTGACACCCGGCATAGCTGAATTTACACTCACACAAATCCTGAAGGTGACCGCATGAGCACAAGCAAGAAGACCCTGTTCCCACTCATCGGCGTCGTGCCGATCGTCCTCACGCCGTTCAACGACGACGGCAGCATCGACTTCGCGTCCCTCGAGCGCGAGGTCGAGCATGGTATAAAGGACGGCGTCGCCGGCTTCATCGTCCCCGCCGTCGCCAGCGAAGTAAACAAGCTCACAGAGGATGAGCGAAAGCAGCTCACAGTCAGGGTTATTTCCCAGGTCAAAGGCCGCGTCCCGGTCGTGATCGGCGCCAGCCACCCGGACGCGAAGCAGTCCCGAGGCCTGGCGGAATACGGCATGGCCCAGGGGGCCGCGGGCATTCTCTGCTCAGTGCCCATCCCGATAATTGACGACAAAGTGAAGGTGAAGGCCTACCTGCACGAAGTTGCGAAGGCCCGGATGACGATGCTCATGGTGTAGGACCTGCACTGGAACGGCTACGGGATGCCGCTGGACGCTCACCTTGAGCTCTGGCAGGAGATCGATAGCTACCGCTGCCTGAAGCTGTAGACCGTGCCCGCCGGATACAAGCTCACGCAGCTCGCCGAGGCAACCGGCGGGCAGCTTTGCATCGGCGTCGGCTGGTCGCTGCCGCAGCTCATCGAATCGCTCGACCGGGGCGCGCACTTCCTCACGACCGCCAGCGTCAACAGGCCGTTCGTGAAAGTTATGCAGCTCCACCGCGCCAGCCGCCGCAAGGAGGCGATCGACCTGTTCAACGCCACCCTGCCGTTCGTTGCCTTCAAGCAGCAGCACCTGGATATCTCCCTGAATATCCTGAAGCGATACTGCGTCCGCCGCGGCATCTTCAAGACCGCAAAGTGCCGCGATCCAATCCTGCCGTTCGACGCCCACCACGAGCGCCTCACGCAAGAGGTGCTGGACGGGATAATCGCGCTCGAGGACAGCCTCAGATAGCCAATCCGGCTTACACGCCCGGCAAGGAGCAAACAGTGAACATCCACCTCGTCGACGGCACCTACGAGCTCTTTCGTGCGCACTTCGGCACGCCGCCTGCGAAGTCGCCGGACGGCCGCACCGTCGGCGCAACCAGAGGCATCATCCAGACGCTGCTGGCGCTGCTGAAACAACCTGGGGTGACGCACGTCGGGGTGGCATTCGACCACGTCATAGAGTCGTTCCGGAATGACCTCTATCCCGGCTACAAGACGAGCGCCGGCGTCCCACCCGAGCTGCTGGCGCAGTTCCCCCTCGCCGAACGCGCCGCGGCGGCCCTGGGGCTGGTGGTGTGGCCGATGGTGGAGTTCGAGGCGGACGACGCAATTGCTACCGCCGCTACGCGATGGCATGCCGACCCGCAGGTTGAGCAAGTGGTGGTATGCTCGCCCGACAAGGACCTTTGCCAGCTCGTGCGTGGCGACAAGATCGTGTGCCTGGACAGGCGGCAGAACATCGTCTTGAACGAGGCGGCGGTGATCGAGAAGTTCGGCGTCCCGCCCGCATCGATCCCGGACTACCTGGGCCTTATCGGCGACTCCGCGGACGGCTTCCCCGGCGTCGCGCGCTGGGGAGCGAAGTCAACTGCACCAGTGCTCCGCCGCTTCGGCACAATAGAGGCCATCCAGGACAACCCGCTGCTGTGGGACGTGCGTGTCCGCGGGGCACAGTCGATGGCCGACAGCCTGCGGGCAAGCCGGGCGGACGCGATGCTCTTCAAGAAGCTCGCGACGCTACGGTACGACGTGCCCCTCCAGGAGTCGCTGGACGACCTCCGCTGGCGCGGCGTTCGCCGGGCAGAATTCATCGCCCTGTGCGAAGATCTGGGTCTCCAGCGCCTCAAGGACGCCCCCGTCAAGTGGGCGGAGAATGGCAGTTAGCAACCGGCCCGGTCCCCTTCTTGCCAACTACTAACTACCTACTACTAACTACCAACATCCACCCGCGCCCATCGCGCGCTTTTGAACGTGTTGTCGCCGGCGTAGAAGACCACCAGCACCGTCCCGTCGGGAAGCAGCACTCCACGAGGGTGGCCGAAGCGCCAGGCTATCATGTCGTCCCACAGCTCTTTCTGCGGACGCGGCCCCTTGGCCCCGGCCTCCTCGCCATCCGCGCTGTCGTACACCGCCAGGTCGTGTGAACGGTCCCACGTCTTCCCGAAGTCGCGGCTAAGGGACATCGCTATTCCCGGCCTTGGCCCGCGACGGACGGGATATACCGCCGCCAGCCTGTCCCCACCAAGAGCGATGGGCTGCGTATGCTGCCCAGGCAGGCCCGTCGCCACGGGAGTAGTCCACTCCCTGCCGTCCGGCGTCCCCCATGAAATGTGTGAGTCAACGTCCTGCTGCTTTGCGGAGTCGTGTGTCCAGTACATCGCCGCGAGCTGCCCTGTACCGGGGTGCTGCGCATAGCGAACGTCCCAGTAGTACAGGGCCTGTTTGGGGTGCGCCGCAACAGTCACGTATTCCGGCCACGTCCTGCCGAAGTCGTGGGAAAGGCGCAGCTCGGTGCCTTGCTTCGCCTGCGACTCGTCGTCGTACTCTTTCCAGTGCTCGTAAGGCTGCGCCAGCACGCCGTTGGCGAGCTTGAGTATGGCGTGGGTGTTGGGAGACGCGCCAACATGTGGGTCCGTCTTCATCCGCTTGCGCCCTGTCCACGTCCGGCCTCCGTCACGGGAGACGGAGTGGTATATCCGCATGGGCAGAATGCCCTGTGTCCGGGGGCTCACGTACGGCAGCGAGGGATCGGTGCGGTCCACCCACAAGCCTGTCGCCGTCAGGACTCCGGGCGTGAGCTCTGCAATGGAGAACGTTTTTATTTCACCCGGCGTCCCATCCGCCCACATCCCTTTTTCGAACCCGTCCCACCGTAGCGACCACGTCTTGCCGCCGTCGCTGCTGGCGTAGACCACCTCGTGCCCGTCCAGAGACTCCCGCTCACTACCCAGCCGGAAGGATGCCAGGAGCTCCCCATTGCTCGCCAGGAAGATGTCGGTGAACGCCGCTGAACGCTTGGGGAACGGAGCGCCCCGTGAATCGTGCATATATCCGGACGATATTACGCGCATGACTGGACACTCCTGCTGGGGCGCTAGGACGCCCCCTGCTCTTTCGGCTCCAGCGACAGACCTTCGATCACCTGCGCTCCCGGGATTCGCCGGAGCACCTCCGGCGATATCTTCACCTTCGATGCGCGGCTGCCGGAACCAAGGATGACGAACTGGAGCGGCATCAGCTTCGCATCGGCATAGATAGGCACGCCTGCGGGCAGATCGAACGGGGTCACCCCGCCGATCTCCATGCCGGTCAGCTCCCTGGTCTCATCCGCGGACGCGAAAGAGAGCCGCGAGACTCCCATCAGCCGCTTTACGGCCTTGTTAACATCGAGCCTGTCCGAGCCCCGCACGATGCACGCCGAGTACTGCTTCGGCTCTTTCTTCGCCGCGACAATGATCGTGTTGCCGCAGTCGCCTACTTCATAACCGTACTTTTCGCAGAACACCACGGTGTCCGCATAGGCTGGATCAATGCGCAGTATCTCGTACGGGATTCCCAGCCCTTCAAGCGTCTTGACTACCCTTGCCTCTGCCGCGGGACCGTCAACCAATTAGGACCCTCCGTATCAGTCTTTCGGCGCCAGGTCGAACCTGTATATGTCGTCCGGGACCGGTATCCTGTCCAACACCTGGAACATCCCGTTCTCGAGCAGCAGAAAAGCCACGCCACCCTGCTCAATCCCCTGCCCCGGCCGCAGCCTCCACTGGCCAAGGTCCGTGAGCGCCCACACTGCGGGGTCGCGGTTGTAGTTCACAAGCTCGGCAACGTATTGCACGCCGCGCTCTTTTATGTATCCGGCGTGGTCGTAGTTCCCATTATGCTCATACTTCATTAGCAGGCTATCGGTCCGCCCATCCAGCGAGCGCACGACGAAGCGGTCGTCCAGCCAGTAGCGCACCTGGACCTCCTGGTACGCTATCGAGACAGGCAGGGTAGATGGGTTGTCCAGCCCCTTGAGGAGCGCGTCGCTGTACGCCTGGCGCTCCGCCGGAGCGCGCATCGCCCTCCATAGCTCGTCGCGCGCGCCCAGCCCAAGTCGCTCCACCGTCTCAACCGTGAACACGGCAGCGATGAACAGGCACGCGAGCACGAACGCCGGAGTCCTGAGCGCCCTGAGCCACCTTGGCCCGTTGAGCCGCAGCTCGTTCCATTTCCACCGCGCCGCAACAGCCGCCACGAGCACCATCATTGGCATGAGGAAGGTTATGTACCGCGCCAGGTGCAGGGAGCCCAGCACCGTGCTGTACAGGAAGAAGAACACCCAGAAGTTTACTATCAGGAGCCCCTCGATCCGGTAGCCGGACCACCACGAGCGCTTCCAGACCACCCGGTTTCCGACGAGGAAGAAGGCCGTGAGCGGCAGGTACTGGAGGATCCTCACGACGAACTTCAGGTTGAACCAGAATGGCCCAACCTGTATTGCGTCCGTCGCCGAGAGTGTCACCCGCGAGACGGCCGAGCCCGGAATCCACTCGCCGGTGTGCGAGTAATGGAACCACGCCAGCGCCGCCGTCACGGCAATGAGCGGGAGCGCCGGCACAATGGCCTTCGATACGACCGTCGACACCTGCCGCGCGGTGCGCCGGTGGAGGAAGAGACGGTATGCGAACACAACGGCCGCGAACGGCAGTCCCTCGGGGCGGATTGCCACGCACAGCGCGAGCAGCGCCCCAACCAGCATCTCCCCCTCGAACGGCGTCTCCTCGTGTATCGCGTGCCACTTGACCCGCATCATCGCGTAGATGGCACCCAGGACCGCCAGCGCAAACAGCCCGTTCTCCATCCCTATCGTGGAGTTGTAGACGGAGCCTGGCATCACACCCACAACCAGCGCAGCAGCCAGCGCCCACCTGTCGCCGATGAGCTTGCGCCCGATCAGGAACGTAAGCGCCACGACGCCGTACCAGGCGGCAATGTTGAGCAGCTTCACCGCCATCGGCACATTCTCTATGGGCACAAACCGGAATACCTGGCCGAGCAGCAGCATGTAGCCGACGCTGGTCACTCCGGATGACTTCTCGCCCGGGTTGAACTCGAAGAACCGCCCCTCCGCTGCGCTCTCGCCATATACGAGGTGTATCTCAGCGTCGCCCGCATACATGCCGAAGTAGATGAACGGGTAGACGGCCATCACGGCCACCAGGGCAAGCACTGCCGCCACGCGGCGAGCGGCGCGCGCCCGTATCTCCGATTCCTCGCGGCGCCGCATGGCCGCTGCCAGCTCCGGCGATGGGTATACTGCTGCCATTCAGACCTACCTCCGTCCCTTCCTCTGACCCGGCGGGGGCGCCACAGCGGCGCGCTCCTCGAGACTCCTCGCATGCCTTCGTGCAAGTTCGAGCTTCAGGCTCTCCTCTCCCCTCGCCATCGCCCAGCGGTGGTTACCCGCAAACACGGGCTTCATGATAAACGAAAACCGCTGCAAAAGGGGCTTGTCCGCTCGAATTCTCCAGTCGTACTGCACCTTTACCCAGTCCCCATCCTGGGTAAAGGTCCAAACGCCTTCCCCAACAAAGTCTCCCCAGGCAGAGAGCGCGAACCCGCTCGGCCTCGTCACCCTGGTTACGCGGAACTTCCACTTGAGCCGGTACGGCAGCCATCCCTTCGTATGAAGGCTTACCACCTTGCCCACGCCTTCGGCGTCTCCCGCCGCTTCCTCTTTCACATCCAGGTAAACTGCAGGCCACCAGCGGACGAGGTCGGGAGCATCCTTCAGTACCTCGTAGACCTCTTCGCAAGTGCCTTGCACCCGCCAGGTAGTCAGGAAATTGTAGTCGTTCGCCGCCATCAAGTCCTCGCTCTGTTACGCGCCGGAATGATACCGGACCAGGACCTCAACGTCAGTTAACACGATGTCGCTCGCGATTCGCGGGTTGCGCTGCTCCATAACCGCCCGCGCCCGGTGCTCGCCGGGCCCAGCCTGACCTGGTGTGAGCGCGTACGTGTGCCACGACACCGCGCTCACGTCGCCCAGTGCAGGCCGTCGCGCGGGCTCGTACCGCACGGTCGCGCCGTCAAGCTCGTGCCCGTCCCAAAACACTCTCACAAAATCGCCCTTCACCCACTGGTCCAGCCGCACGCGAAGCTCAACGGTGTCCAGCGGCGCCGCACCGCCGTCCTCGGCGATGTCAATGGTAAACGAAGGGCCGTCGCCGGTCAGCGTCCTTACAAGCGCCACCGGGACTTCCCCGCGCAGGGCATCACCTTTGTAAAGGTCCTCGCGGTCGTAATAGTGCGTCGCGGCGTAGAGCTTGTCCTTGCCTCTCAGTGTCTCCGGAGACCCAATCTCCGTAAGCTGGGCTCGCCTGGACTCGGCGTTGGCGTGCCAATTGAACACATAGATGCCGCGCGCCCCGTCGCGATGGTACCGCGCCGCAATCGCGCGCGTCCGCAGAACGTCGCGCGTGCGCTCGTCCTCCGGCCATGTCTGCCTGATGGGCAGCCCGGAGTCAAGTCCAGGGTAGACCTGCACGTCCGTGCCCCGGCAGAGATCCAGGAACTCTGCGAGGTTGATAGAAGGGTCCGTCGCCGCGCCTCCGGCGGCCGGTATGAGGATGTCCACCAGTCCCTGTTGGACCCACGTGGGTAGGTCATACCCTATCCGACGGCACTGCTCCATGCTGCCGGAGACCCGCGCGGCGAGGTAATATGGCCTGCCGCGGTTCACCCCCAGCGCGCGCGTGACCTTCCTTGCCGCGCGCTGCAGGTCCGTGAGCGCGTACATCATCCGGTGGCCGTGGCCCGCCGGAAAGTGGAAAGCGTGCCGCTGCCAGTCAAGCTCAATGCCATCCCAGTCGTACAGCCGGCACACCTCTTCGATGTGCGCCAGCCTGTTGGCTCTGACCTCCGGCACGGAGAGGTCCCACGAAGCGCCGAACCGCCTCGGAGCGCGGCTGCTCAGCAGCCACTCCGGGTGATCGACGCGCATCCTGGTCAGCTCCCCGTGGAGGGGGTGCGACCGGAGGTCCTCCGGCTGCAGCGTCCCGAAGTGGTTGTCGTTCACGCGCACCGAGAAGTAGACGTGCAACCCCATCTCGCGGCCGCGGCGGACAATCGCCGCCTGCGGGTCCTCCCCGCGCTCCAGCATCGCCAGGATGTTCTCGGCATAGATGTAGTCGCGCGCATTTTCGTACCGCCGGTTGGTGAACTCTCCCACCATCTCCAGCACGGCGCTTTTCCACCGCGCCTGGTGCTCGCCCACGCACCAGAAGAGCGCGCCCACCTGCGTTCCCGCCAGCGGCGCATAGACGTGGCGCAGCAGGTCGTCCATGGACTGCGGCACTTCCGAATAGGCGTGCGGCGCACCGTCCCAGTTGTATATGATCCCGTATGGAGGCGGCGTAGACACCCTGGTCCCCGCGCGTCCGGTAACAGGAACGCGCCCTTCCTACAGCCGCGCAGTATAAGCGCGGTGATGCGGCCGGTCAAGGAACGGATCCGTACGTGTCTTTGCTCAGTGATATTGTCAGTAGGTAACTGCTCAGTGAATATGTCAGTCCATGAGAGGACTACATTTGACCGAGCGAGAAGCGAAGAGAGCACAGATACTGAACCTTGTTCTGGAGGGG
>VGZY01000098.1 GCA_016872355.1 SAR202 cluster bacterium
ACACATGTCGCTCGCTGACACCCATCAGCTCAGCGGCCTTACTTGCCTCGCAACGCCCCTCCAGAACAAGGTTCAGTATCTGTGCTCTCTTCGCTTCTCGCTCGGTCAAATGTAGTCCTCTCATGGACTGACATATTCACTGAGCAGTTACCTACTGACAATATCACTGAGCAAAGACAGTCGCCCGGGCGTTCGTTGACCGGCATAGGCCAAACTGCTACCATGTGTGAAACTATTCACCAATGGCCCCTTTGCCGCGCCTGCGGCGTGGGCCAAACACACTGGGGTGAGCTTGTCCATGCGATCTCTCTTGCGTGTTCTGCCCGTAGTGTTTGTAATGTCTGTCCTTTTTGCCTGCACCACTGAAGAGAAGGCGACTCCAACGCCCGCCGGGGTTTCTCCGGCAGTCCCCGCCGCGGCCCCGGTGGAGCTGGTAATGAAGGCCGCCGAGGCCCTGGGCGCTCCATATCCCGCTCCTGCCGAGGAGGATAACGGCGAGGTCGGCGGCGGCACGCCGGTGACGGTACACATGAAGGATCCGGGCGGCAGCGGCCAGTACGGCTTTGATCCTGCCCAGCTCAACTTCAAGGTTGGCGAGCTGGTGACATTCACCATTACATCGGAGTCGGAGTTCCACACCTTCACCTCCGAGGCGCTCAACCTGGACCGCGCGGCCGATGCGCGGCAGTCGCTTTCCTTTAACTACACTTTCGACCAGGCGGGCAGCTTCGAGTTCATTTGCGTCCCCCACCAGGCGCTCGGCATGACCGGCCGCATCACCGTCCAGTAGCACCCTCTCTCTGCAATTGTCTCAGGGGCTCACATTCGTGAGCCCCTTGCTTTTTCCTTTGGCTGGCCCACTACCAACTACCGACTACTGACTACTGACTACTTACTACCGTACCCTATACCCCGCACCCCGTACCCCGTACCCCCACCAACCACAACCTGTAGCGTTGACGGCCATTTTTCGCGCCACTATACTACCCAATACATAACTGGGAGTGTGCCAAAATGCGCCTTTCATGCCTTCAGGAGAACCTCAGCCGCGGCCTGTCGATCGTCGGTAGGGCGGTCGCCACGCGCACCACGCTGCCGATCACGCAGAACGTCCTCCTCGCGTCCGACCAGGGCCGGCTGAAGCTTTCCGCCACCAATCTGGAGATCGCGATCAGCACATGGATCGGCGCGCAAACGGAAGAGCCGGGGGAGATCACGGTCCCCGCGCGCCTGCTGACCGAGTTCGTGAGCTCCCTGCCGGCAGAGCGCATAGATTTCAAGGCCGTAAAGCAGCCGCTGAGCCTGGAGGTGAGCTGCGCAAGGTTCAAGGCGCAGATCAACGGCTCCGACGCCGAAGACTTTCCTCCCGTGCCGACTGTGGAGTCCGGTGTCGCCGGCAAGGTGGAGGCGCAGGCGCTGCGCGATGCTATCGCCCACGTGGTGTTCGCCGCCGCCACCGAAGACTCCCGCCCGGTGCTCACGGGCATCAAGGTTGAGATGTCCGGCGACCAGTTCACCTTCGCAGCGGCGGACGGCTTCCGCCTGGCGGTGTACAAGGGCAAGCTGATGGAGCCCATAGACCAGGCGGTGAGCTTCATCGTCCCGGCCCGCACTCTCCAGGAAGTCAGCAGGCTCGCAGGCGGCCAGTCGGAGTTCATCCAGTTCATAGTCACCCCCTCCAAGAGCCAGGCCCTCTTCCGACTGGACAACATCGAGATCGTTACCCAGCTCGTTCAGGGCACATTCCCCAACTACTCCCAGCTCATCCCGCAGTCGTTCGATTCCCGCGCCGTCGTGGGCCTCTCGGACTTTGTCCGCGCCACTCGCGCCGCGTCCATCTTCGCGCGCGACGGCAGCGGCATCGTCCGCATCCAGGTGACAAGCGGCGACGGCGGCCGCGTCTCGGTCCTCTCCCGCTCGGAAGAGGTCGGCGAGAATAAGGGCGAGATCGACGCGAAGGTGGAGGGCAACGAGTCAAAAATTGCTTTCAACAGCAAGTACCTGGCCGATGTCCTCGGCGTCCTCCAGTCGAGCGAAGTCGCGCTGGAGACCACCACGCCGTCCAGCCCCGGCGTCATCAAGCCGGTGGGCAACGACAAATACGTCCACGTTGTGATGCCAATGTTTGTCCAATGGTGATTATGCGGGGCGACACGGCGGTGGCCATTCTTACGAGGTATAACGGTGAATAACGAGCTACTGACGGAAAACCAGGCTCTGGACCTGGTCACCAGCTACATGGCGAACGAGGGGAAAGTCAGCTCCACACAGGAGATCCTTGATTCGGGGGCTATCCCTGCTTTGGAGGGATTCATCGCCCGGCCGGGAAAGGTCTCTGACTCTATCTACGGCGGAAAAGTTGAGTTCCCCAAGAAGGGCGGCGGCGTCGTCAAGGCCGAAAACCCCCGGCTGGAGACGCATGACGGCAGGCCCCTGCGGATCATGGTCAGGACGCAACGGATCTCCACGCACGATATCAACCGGGGGGAGATTCCTTTCAAGGACCAGATCCTCGCGGCGAACCACAACTACATGAGGCGGCTGGTCGAGCCCGCCATCGGCACCTCGCAGTTCGACGTGCCCGGCCTCGCGGATAACGACGTCGTCATCGCCGCCGAAAACCTGAAGCTCGTTCCAATCGAGAATATCTTCAGGGCGTACATGGCGAAGAGCTCGACTTCGACATCGTTCTACCAGGCGTGGAAGCGCGGCGACAAGACGTTCGCGGGGCACGTTGTCCCAGACGGCCTGGTCGTCAACGGCCCCTTGCCGTACGTCATGGACACGCCCTCGACGAAATCTGACGACCACGATGTGACGCTGTCCCCTGATGAGATGATAAAGCAGGGGCACATCACGGCGGCGCAGTACACCGCGCTGCGGAACAGCGGGCTGGTCGCGTTCGGGATGGCTTCGCAGTTCCTGCGCGGCAAGGGCATCATCCTTGTCGATACCAAGTTCGAGCACGGCGTCAATAAGGCCGGAAAGATCGTGAGCCAGGACGAGATCCTGACCATGGACTCGTCCCGTTTCTGGCTGGCGTCGGACTACGATGCCCAGATGGCGAGACTCAGCCGGAAGGAGATCGACGAGCTTAACCCGAAGTCGTACTCCAAGGAGTTCGCGCGCGGCTTTTCTGAGGGTGAAAAGGGCTATACGGACGACCAGCGCAGGGTCATCGCCGCGCGCTATGTCACCGGCATCCAGGAGCTCCTAGGCAAGCGGTTCGTGCCCGATATGCGGCCTCGCGATGAGCGGGTCGTGAGCGGCCTGCGCAAGGTTCTGGATAACCTGGTCGCGCGTAAATAACGCAAGGCGCCGGGAATGGAAAAGAAGCGCGCCATCCTCTGGGACAACGATGGCGTCCTGGTGGACACGGAGAGGTTGTATTTCGAGGCAAACCGGCAGGAGCTGGCGGCGATAGGGGTGACGGCCACCTGGACCCAGTATGAGGAGATAAACCTCAAGGACGGGATGAGCCTGCTCTCGCTTTCCGGGCTGGATGGTGAGGACCTTCGGAATCTCCATTCACGGCGCAACGCGCGCTACAGCGCGATGCTCCGGACTGAGAATATCGCAATCCCGGGCATGCTGGACCTTCTCGGGCGTATGCGGCAGCGCTTCACCACAATGGGGATCGTGACGGGGTCGCGCCGCGAGCACTTCGACATCATACACGGGCAATCCGGCATGCTCGCGCACATGGACTTCACTGTCGTGCGCGAGGACTACCCAAGGTCAAAGCCGCATCCCGACGGCTACCTGGCAGGTATCCAGCGTGCAGGCCTCGCCGCGATGGACTGCATCGCCGTGGAGGACTCGCCGCGCGGCGTCGCCGCCGCCCGCGGGGCAGGGCTGGAATGTGTCTACTTCACGCCCGGCGGACTCGGGGCCGGGCGGGATGTCGGCGAAGTCTTCGCCTGCGCCGGGTCGGCGGAAGAGCTCGAAGCGGTGTTGGGGCACTGGTTTCACCGATAGTACCTTAGACAATTGAAAGCGGAAGGGGAAGCCATGGCAGATTAGAAGCCGACAACACAAAAGAAGGCCGCCGGGAGTGCCGCCTCGTCCGGCAAGAAGTCCGACGGCTTCACCGCCGAAGAGCGCGAGGCCATGAAGGCGCGCGTCAAGGAGATCAAGGGCGGCAAGACCGATGGCGAGGGCGCCCTGGCCACCATCGCCGTCGCGATCCTCGTTTCCGCCCTGGTCACCGAGTACATCGGCATCCACGCGATCTTCGGCGCATTCCTCCTGGGCGCAGTCATCCCGCACGATAGCCGCGTCGCGAGGGAGGCGACCCACCGCCTCCAGGACGTTGTGAGGATAATGTTCCTGCCGGTGTTCTTCGCCTTCACGGGGATGCGGACGGAGTTCGGGCTGCTGACCACTGCCGGCGACTTGCTCTTCTGCGGCCTCATCGTCCTGGTCGCAACCGTGGGAAAGTTCGGCGGAACCGTCATCGCCGCGCGCGTGACCGGCGTCGGCCTGCGCGACTCCGCCGCGCTGGGGATTCTAATGAACCCACGCGGACTCGTTGAGCTTATCGTCCTCAACATCGGCCTGGACCTGGGCGTCATATCGCCCAGGCTATTCACCCTGCTCGTCATCATGGCGCTCGTGACCACCTTCGCCACAACACCGGTCTTCGACCTCATCCTCAAGAAGCGGCCATGGAGGGTGGAGGAGACCGCCCGCGCCGCGGTGTTGCAGCCGCCCTAAACGCTTCCCCTGAAGGTGTCGCACGCCGCCATGTTGCCGGTGCTGTGGGCCGTCTTGAACCACCGCTGCCTCTGCTCGGCCGAGCCGTGTGTCCACGCCTCCGGGTTAACGCGCCCCTGGATGCTCTTCTGTATGCGGTCGTCGCCGACCGCCGCCGCGGCGTCCAGCGCGTCCGCAATCTCCGCGTCCGTCAGGGGCTCCATGTATCCGGTGGCCTCTGCGTGGTGCGCCCACGGCCCAGCGAAGCAGTCCGCCTGAAGCTCCACGCGCACCGCCGTGCTCTGCGGACCGGTGTCGCGCTCGTTCAGGTCCAGCGTGCCGATCATGTTCTGGATGTGATGGCCGTACTCGTGAGCCACCACGTACCCCTGCGCCAGCGGCCCCCCCCGCGCGCGCCGAAGCGCGAGCGCAGCTCGCTGAAGAAGCCCAGGTCGAGGTATATCTTCCTGTCCACAGGACAGTAGAACGGCCCCACTTCGGACGATGCGTTGCCGCAGCCCGTTTCCACGTAGTCCGTGAACAGCACCGTCGTGGCTTCCGTGTACCTGTTGCCCCGCCGGGCGAACTCGTCCGACCAGTATTGCTGAACGCTGTTTACGAACCCCACAATCCGGCAGTCGTCGCGCTCGTTCGCGTCCTCGCCGGTCTGGCAGTTCTCCGCCAGGGAGCCCGTCCCTCCCTGCGCCGGCTGGTTTCCGGGGTTCTGTATTTGTGATGAGCCCGTGGGCGCGCCGCCGCCGGCGAACGCGTTGATGAGGAACATGGCGATAAGCACGAGAATCCCGATGCCCCCGCCGCCGCCGACCGCAATCGGCATGCCGCCGCCCCCGCGTCCGATTCGCCGGCCCCGCCTGTCTTCAACCTGGTATGGATTCAGCCTCGTGTTTCGCTTGAACGGCATCTTCCACCCCCGCACATAGGTCTAACTCCAATATAGCTAGCGGCGGATTATTCTGCCGTCGCACGGGTGGACGAGTCGTTCTTGGCGTCACGCCAACGGGGGCGAGTCGGCGGGAGTGTCAGACGCGGCGCCTGAATTCATAGCGGATGACGCAGGCGAGGGTGAGGGTGAAGGGTATCCACCAGATGATGTCGTTGAAGAATACCAGCATGAATGTCCGCGCGGGCCACTCGCCGGAAGAGACCGCAGAAATCCATCCCATCGGCCCGAAGAGCTTGCCCAGCAGGCCGAGCGCGACGAACGGCGTCGCGCGGTCGATGCGCCAGGCGGCGTACGCGTAACCGAGGCCAAAGACGCCCACCATCATCCCTATGCACTGCCAGAGCGCAGGGTAGGTCGGCTGCGGGAGCGCCATCAGGTCGAAGAACGATTCGGGCCACATGACGGTCCACACCGCGCACGCGGCGTTGTACAGCGCGGCGAGCGCAAGAGTCAGCCTCGCTCGTCGCTCCCTGGCCTTTGTGCGGTCCACCGGCGCCGCGCGTTCGATGGTGTTCATAACGCCATTATTCCAGATTCGGACACTCTCCGGATATCGTTGTGCGACGGTTTGCTCGGAAGTAGAATGCACGCGCAGCAGATAGCCACAGCAAACGGAGTCGGACCATCGAAGAGCGTGCGAAGGCGAAACCGGTCGACCGCCATCCCGCGGGCACATTTGCGAGGCTCCTGGAGATCTTCCTCGTCGCCACGCGCCTCGGCCTCACGTCCTTCGGCGGGCCCGTCGCCCACCTGGGTTACTTTCGCGAGGAATACGTCGCCCGCCGCAAGTGGCTGGGAGAGCAGGCGTACGCAGACATCGTTGCCCTCTGCCAGTTTCTTCCGGGACCGGCGAGCAGCCAGGTGGGAATGGCGATCGGCATCGTGCGGGCCGGCCATCTCGGCGGCATCGTCGCCTGGCTTGGATTCACGTGGCCATCCGCCGCGGCGATGATCGCATTCGCCTACGGCGTGTCCGCCATCGGAGATGTCAGCGACGCCGGCTGGCTCCACGGGCTGAAGGTGGTGGCCGTTGCCGTCGTGGCGCTCGCAGTGTGGGGGATGGCCCGCACGCTGTGCCCGGACCGGCCTCGAATTACGCTCGCGATTTCCGCGGCCGGGGCGCTCCTCTTCTTCAGCGGCGCTCTCGTCCAGATAGCCGTCATTGTCGCTGGAGGCCTCATCGGATGGCTGCTGCTCCGCCCTGGGCAGCCTGCAGCCGAGGCGCATGCGGTGACCCGCAAGGGCCGCTCCGCCGCTGCGCCGCTCTTCCTCGCCGCATTCCTGGTCCTGCTGGCTGCGCTCCCGCTGCTGCGGCAGGCGGCGGACTCGGAAGCGGCTTCCGCGGCGGATACTTTCTACCGCGTAGGGTCGCTCGTCTTCGGTGGCGGCCACGTCATCCTGCCCGTGATGGAGGCCGAGGTGGTAGGGGAGGGCGGCCTGCTGACGCGCGACGAGTTTATCGCCGGCTACGGCGCGGCGCAGGCAGTCCCGGGCCCGCTGTTCACATTCGCGGGCTACGTGGGCGCGCTGCTGGACCTGGGCCTGCCCATGTGGGCCGGCGGCGTCTTCGCGGTAGTCGTGGTCTTCCTGCCGTCCTACTTGCTCGTCGCCAGCGCTCTCCCGATCTGGGACCGGCTCGGGGCCATCTCCGGATTCAGGCGCGCGCTCATGGGTATCAACGCCGCCGTCGTGGGACTACTTCTCGCCGCGCTCTACGACCCCGTCTGGACCAGCGCCATCGAGTCGGCGGAGGACTCCGCCCTCGCCCTCGCCACCTTCGCCCTCCTGGCGTTCTGGAAGCTGCCGCCGTGGCTCGTGGTGGCCCTCTCAGCCGCCGCCGGCGCTGCCCTGGCGGCCCTGCAGGCATAAGACCTTTGCCCGCGCCAATTCCAACCTGTCCAACTCGTCCAACTCGTCCAAAAACATACGGGCGGCCCATCTGGCCGCCCGTATCACTTGCCTTAATTTCTGCGTCCCTCTACCCCAGGAACGACTTCACAAGCGAGATATTCCACAGCGCCAGGTACACCAGCACCACCGACTGTATGATCTTCCCAATGATCGAGTACACAAGGTACTGCTTCAGAGGCACCCCCAGCCGCCCGGCCAGGATGCCGTGTGCGTCCACGAACGGGTTCGGGATCAGGGACACAACGAAGATCGTCGCGTTGGTGTTCTTCTGCGCCTTGTTGATAACCCAGCGCGGCATGTAGTCTTTCTTTATGACGTTCCGGGAAGACTTTCCTATGAAGTATCCCGTGAGGTTGCCGAGCCCGCCGCCGATCGCGCCCAGCAGGGCCACCATAAGCGGGTTCAGGATCACCGCGCCGCTGACCATGATCAGCCCGCTGCCGGAGGGCAGGAACAGCGTCGCATTCGACAGCGCGCTCAGTGCGAACACTGTGAAGTACGCGGCGAAGTGGGTACCCATCGTGAGCCACAACCCGGCGCCCACAAGAACGGTCGCGATTGAGCCTGCCGCCACGCGCTGCCGGAGCGTGGTCTGCTCAACTGCTTTCCTGGCTGAGGTCAGGTACTCTCTGACTGCAAACGGCTTCCGCATCGCGGCGCCGGTAATCTCGATCGGTGTTGTTGCGACCGTTCCGTTCATCATAGGTC
>VGZY01000099.1 GCA_016872355.1 SAR202 cluster bacterium
GATAATCTTGCTGGAACGTGAGTCTGTTCAGCTCCAGGTGGGTGCCATCGCAACAATTTCGGACAATCGCTACCGGATCCGCCCGCTGCCTGTTAAGTAGATTTTCAAGGTTACTCCGTCGCCAGCCTCGGCTCCACCTTCAGCCCCGCCGTGTAGATCTGCCTCAACGTCGCCCAGTACCAGCTCACAAACATCACGACAATAAACCCAACACCCCCCACTACCAGCAGCGTCTGCACGCTTATGTGGTCCGCCAGCAGCCCGTTCGCCAGGTTGGAGAGCGCCATCATCCCGCCGACATGGACGGAGTACACTCCCGCCACCCGCCCCCGCACGCCGTCGGGCGTCAGCACTTGCACCATCGCGTGAGCAATGGTCATGAAAGCAGCCTGCGTCGCCCCCATAAACACCGCGCTGAAGACCGCCAGCGGCACGTTGGTCGCCAGCCCAAGCAGGGCGTAGCTCAGCCCGCTCAGCACGCCCATGTTCAGAAGCAGCTTCCCCTTCGTCGCCTCGCTGTGGACCCCTGCCATCGCTAGCGAAGCCACCAGCGCCCCGGCGCCGATCGCCATCATGAGGTAGTTGGTCGCGTGCCCCTGGGCATTCAGGCGCTCCTGCGATAGGACCGGCAGAAGCGACTCTATGGACATCGTCATCCCGCAATGAAAGATGGAGATGATCACCACCGCTCGCAGCGTTCGCTCCCGGTAGACGTACGCCAGGCCGTCCGCCATGTTGCTCATGAAGCCTCGGCTGCTGTCAATGACGCCAGTAGAGGATGTCCGCACCCGCAGCGTCTGCACAAGGCTTACGACGTAAAAAGCAGTGCACAGGAAGAACGCAGCCTCAACGTCCGCCACAAGCATGAGCGGCGCAATGGAGGCAGGGCCAAGCAATCGCGAGCCGTGGACAGTCGCCTGGTGGAGAGAGATAGCGTTGAGTATCTGCCCCTTCGGCACCATGTTCGGAATGAGCGTCTGCGTTACCTGCATCTGGGCGGCATGCGCTGAGCCGTTGATGAGCGAGAGCAGGACCAGGTGCCATGTCTCTATAGTCCCGTTCATCACCAGCACGCCCAGCGCAAGGCTTGAGCCGATATTGACTGCGAACATGACGGCGAGCACGCGACGGCGGTCGAACCGGTCAGACAGGTAGCCGCTGAACGGAGTGATCGCCAGCCGGGGGGTCATCGCGGAGAAGGTGACTATGCCGACCCAGAATGAAGAGTGAGATATGTCGAAGACGAGCCAGCCGCGGGCGACGATGAGCGCCCACGACGCCGCGCCGGCAGTCAGGCTCGCCGTCCACAGCGTGAAGTAATCGCGATTTGCCAGCGCCTCGACGTATCTCCTGAACAACTGTCTTCCTTCGTTACCTACAAATACACGGGCCGGGAGACCAGGAACCCGTCTTCCCTGCCAACCTTCACAGCGAACGGCGACGAGTCCACCTCCAGCGCGATGCTCCGGTCCTTGGGGTGGTACTGGGGCTGGCTCTTATCGTCGTACTTCTTCGATTGGCCGCCGGCCATCACCAGCGAGCGGACGGCCTCTCGGTCCGGCTGACGGCCCTCCAGCAGGTTCCGCATATAGAGTGCGCACTGCTCGTCCTCATCCGTCCTGTACTTCCCCCCGTCTCCCATAGCCACCAGGGTCACAAGCGCAGGGTTATCGCGCAGCAGCGCCTTCACGGTCGCCTGCGCAAGCACAAGCGAGCCGACGTAGATGCAGTCCGCCTTTGTTGCGGAGTTCACGCCAACCGTCCCGGCCATGGTGGAGTGCACGAGCGTCTTGCCCCTCACGTTCGCACTGGAAAGCTCCCACGGCGAGTTCCCGAAGTCGAAACCCTCCGGGCGGATCCCGTGGACCTCCCCCATGCTCAGATGGGCCTTTCCGCTCGACTTGATCTCCCGGGCCAGATCAACAGAGGGCACGAGTATGATCTTCTCAGCGCCCCGCGCGAACGCCACTGCTTCAGCGCTGAAAGCTCTATAAACGTCAATGATCACAACAGTCCCCTCAGCCCGCCTTGCACCCTCAATAAGGCTCTCTATCCGTATCTCCAAATTCACATCTCCAGTTAGCTTTCTTTCGTGTGGCTCACACCCCTGACCTGTCTACTCCGGCCCCCCATTCATCCTTCATACTTCTCCTACTGCGCCCCGTGCTCGTGGGCCCTGCCCTTCTTGAAGAAGCGCTCCGGCGGCTCAGGATCCCTCAAACCGGAACGCTTGCGCAATGCGGGAGATACCCTCACAAGGTCGGATATCAAGACCACTCCCGGCCATGCGACACCAAGCTTCTTGCTGACCCTCTCGTAGGAGTAATCACCACACAGCAGCCCAATCAAGACCCTGGAAAGGACTTCGGTGCGACGCTCAATACCAATGAACATGCCGGGATAAAGGTGGAACACATCCGCGAACTGGCGCGAGAGCCGTAACTCCGGCTCAAGTTTGGATTCCACCTCGCGCCGGTATCCATCCAGGTCACCCGCCTTCCCTTCGACATAGTCGAATATGGCCCGCGAGGCCGCCTGGCCGCTCCAGATCGCAGAATATATCCCTTCCGCCGTAAACGGATCGAGAAGACCCGCTGCGTCGCCGACTGCCAGCACGTTGCCGGTCGCAAGCGGCGAGCCTGAGCAACGGATAGGAAGGTGGTGGCCCCTCAGGCCCCAGATCTTCCCGGGGTCGAAGCCGTAGCTGCGCGTTAGATTGTCCAGCTTCTCCCGCAGCGTCGGCCCCACGTACTTCCAGCCGCCGAGGCCGACATTGAGGTGGTCGCCCTTCGGGAAGATCCAGCCGTACCCGCCCTCGGGGTCACAGAAGTCCACGCCAAGAGCCTTCTCCCAGTCTGCCGGGAACGGTCCTTCCGGCGTTACGTTCCCTTCAATCGCTATGCCGTGGAGCACCTTGATGTCCAGTCCGGCCATCTTCGCCGTAGTCCCGTTTGCGCCATCCGCGGCAACCAGCACCCTTCCATCGTAGTCCTGCTTCGCAGTGCGCACAGTGACATGGCCGTTGCTGCGCTCCACCTGCCTTACTGTCTCGCGCTGGCAAAACTGCGCCCCGGCCTTCACAGACTGATCGACGAGAAGGTTGTCGAGGTGGCGACGCTGCGTGAGGTAAGTGACCGGCTTGCCACCGGACCTGGCAAAGCCGCGCCGCTGCCGCTCCGTGAAGTAAAGGTCCGTTATCTTCCGCTCGACAACCGGCGAGAATTCGAAGTCCAGGAGCCGGGCGGCCCTGATCGTCAGCCCACCGCCACACGGCTTGTCGCGCGGGAATTCCGCGCGGTCAACTATAAGCACGGAGAGGCCACGCCTGGCGCACTCACGTGCCGTGGTGCTGCCCGCCGGCCCCGCTCCTACTACTATTACGTCGAACTTCATACCGGAATCGCCTGAGCCTGGTATCAATGATTCAACGATAAAAGCTTCTGGAAGGCCGTTTTCACAGCCTGGATGCAATGTACGAAAGACATGCGAAAGACGAAGTTACCGTAGCTCTTTGGGGAGGACGAAGTTCACATCCTCTTCTGCGCCTTTGATGAGCACAACCTCTTCGGGAGCTATCGCCGTAACCACCGCTTCGACCAGGTCTTCCGGAGTGGAAGCGCCGGACGTAATGCCGACATTTTCCACCCCTTCCAGCCACTCGCGCTTGAGCTCCTCCGGCCCGTTAATCAGGTAGGCCGGCACACCGTGCGCCTCGGCCACCTCCCGCAGGCGGTTGCAGTTTGAGCTGTTCGGCGCGCCGATGACCAGCACCACTTCCACCTGCTTGCACAGATCCTTCACCGCCACCTGCCGGTTCGTAGTCGCATAGCAAAGGTCGTTGCGCACAACCACGTTGTCGTAGTGCCGCTTGATCTCCGCTATGGACCGCTGGGTGTCATCCACGGACAGCGTGGTCTGGGTCAAAACGGTTACAGGGGTTGTCCTGTCCCACTCTGGCAGCCTGATCGGCTCGCGGTCATCCACCAGGTGCATCGACCTCTGGCCCATCGTCCCTTTTACCTCCTGGTGCCCTTTGTGCCCCACCAAGATGATCTGCCTGCCGTCCGCGGCAAACTTGTGCGCCTCATTGTGCACCTTCGTCACCAGCGGGCAGGTGGCGTCGATGACGTGAAGATTGCGCCGCTTCGCCTTCTCGAAATCCGAGGGCGGCGACCCATGCGCGGAAAAGACTACCGTGGCCCCTTCCGGGATTTCCTCCACGTCCTCAACCGTAATGGCGCCCTTGTCCTCCACTGACTTGACTACGTAAGGGTTATGCACAATCTGGTGCTTCACGTAGACGGGAGGCCCGTACTTTTTGAGCGCCAATTCCACAACGTCAATGGCCCGCACCACACCGGCGCAGAAACCCCTCGGGGTGCCGAGGAAAACTCTCATTTACATGGTCTCCCAGGGTTGGCTAGTACGTAGGATTCTACCATAGCAGGCATCTTCTCAACCTGAAAACAGATCCTTACGAAACCCGTCGCCACCCTGCAGAGCAACATCGCGCCAGTTCCGCCGGAATTACCTACGGTGTATACTACGCAAGGATTTTCAGGAAGGGGAATCAGAAAATGAAGCTTGCGACCCGAATGAGCCGCCTCGGCACCGAGACGGCCTTTGAAGTCCTCGCCAAGGCCAAGCGCCTGGAGGCCGAAGGACGCGATATCATCCACCTGCAGATCGGCGAGCCAGACTTCGACACGCCCATGAACATTGTCGATGCGGGCGTGAAGGCGCTGAAGGGCGGTTACACCCATTACGGCCCATCGGCCGGCCTTCCCCCTCTCCGCGCCAAGATCGCGGAAGAGGTATCGAAGACGCGCGGCGTGCAGTACGGCCCGGAGAACGTAGTCGTGACCCCCGGCGGCAAGCCCATCATGTTCTTCGCCATCCTGGCGCTGGTCAACGAGGGCGACGAGGTCCTCTACCCCAACCCGGGCTTCCCGATCTACGAATCGATGATCCGATTCGTCGGCGGCGTCCCCGTTCCAATGAAGCTGACGGCGGCGCGCGAGTTCGCGATAGACGTGGACGAGGTGGCGAAGTCCATCACGCCGAAGACAAAGCTGATGGTCATCAACTCCCCGAACAACCCGTGCGGGAGCATCGTGCCCAAGGAGACACTGGAGAAGCTCGCGAAGCTGTCTGTGAAGCACGACATCCCCGTGCTGTCGGACGAGATATACATTCGCTTCCTGTTTGAGGGCAAGCACGACTCCATCGTCAGCTTCCCCGGCATGAAGGAGCGCACGATCATCCTGGACGGCTTCTCGAAGACCTATGCCATGACCGGCTGGCGCATCGGCTACGGCGTCATGCCGAAGGAGATGGTGGACCCGATTGCCAAGCTGATGACGAACAGCGTCTCCTGCACGTCCAGCGCCACCCAGATGGCCGCCCTTGAGGCCCTGAACGGCTCTCAGGACGCCGCAAACGCGATCGTCGCCGAGTTCAAGGCCCGCCGCGACATCTTTGTCGGTGGCCTGAACAAGATCTCCGGCATCAAGTGCCCTATGCCGGAAGGCGCGTTCTACGCGTTCCCCAACATCGAGGGCACCGGCATGACGAGCCGCCAGTTCGCCGACGGCCTGCTGGACGAGTTCGGAGTTGCCTGTCTCGCCGGCGAGTCGTTCGGCGAGTTCGGCAAGGGCTGCGTCCGCTTCTCCTTCGCCAACTCCACGAAGAACCTGGAGCGCGCTCTGGAGCGCATCGACAAGTTCGTGAAGAGCAAGAAGAAGTAGTAGACCGTTAGGTACAGCTTAAGTCGACCCAGGGCGGCCTTGTCGGCCGCCCTGTATATTTGATCACACGGGGGTACACACGATGAGCAAAGGTGCAACGCGTGTACATGCCAGTTCGAACGGACGCGGCCAAGTGAAATTGCCAGAGCTTATCAAGCAGGAATTGGGTGTCAAGGAAGGTGAGAATGTAACGTGGGTAATAGAAGGTGATCGAGTCGAGTTGAGAAAAGCGACGGCTGCCGAAACGGAGGCCAAACGGACATCGCGGAAGACACGTACCCCATAAGTGAATTTGGCATTCACGAAACCATCGCCGTGGATGAGCGACTTGTCAAAGCCTCACCGACTGCCAACGCCCCCTATGCTATACTCCATTCCCAAATAGCGACCGTTTCCGGAGTCCACGATGCGCACACTGCGCCTCGCGCTTGCCCAGATCAACACCACAGTCGGCGACCTCAAGGGCAACACCTCAAAAATTATCGAGCACATCGAGCGCGCCAGGGACGCGAAGGCGGACATTGTCGCGTTCCCGGAGCTTGCCGTCACCGGTTACCCGCCTGAAGACCTGCTGTTCAAGCCGCAGCTCATCCGCGAGAACATCGAGCGAATGAAGGAGGTGGCGCGGGCGACGAAGGGCATCGCGGCAGTAGTTGGGTTTGTGGACGCGAACTCGGACGCCTACAACGCCGCCGCTATCGCCCACAACGGCGAGATCGTGGGCGTGTACCACAAGATGCACCTGCCGAACTACGGCGTGTTCGACGAGGACCGCTACTTCAAGCCCGGCACGGAGTGCCCTGTCTTCGTGATCAACGGCACGCCGGTGGGCGTGAACATATGCGAGGACATCTGGTACGCCATTGGCCCCACGGTGGTGCAGCGCGCGGCGGGGGCAGAGGTGATCGTCAACATCAACGGCTCGCCATTCCACGCCGGCAAGCGCGACTTCCGCGAGAAGATGCTTACCACCCGCGCGGCGGACAACGAGCTGTTCGTCGCATACCTGAACATGGTCGGCGGCCAGGACGAGCTCGTCTTCGACGGCGCAAGCATGGTGCTCGACCCCTGGGGCGATGTCGTCGCGCGCGGCAATCAGTTCGTCGAAGAGATGATGGTCGTAGACATCGACGCCGAGTCCGTGCTGCGCTCCCGTCTGCGCGAGTCGCGGCCGCGCAAGGAGAACGCCACGATCATCAGGAGCGTCGGCACGCCGAAGGTCCACCACGTCTCCGACTTCACGCCGGTCGAGCGGCCCAGGCCAACGCCGCTGAAGGTAGAGTGCCTGGACCCCGTCGCTGAGGTATACCAGGCGCTCGTGACCGGCACGCGCGACTACGTACGCAAGTGCGGCTTCAAGAAGGTGCTCGTCGGCCTTTCCGGCGGCATCGATTCGACAATCGTCGCGGTGATAGCGGCCGACGCGCTCGGGCCGGAGAACGTAGTCGGCGTCACGATGCCGTCGCGCTTCTCATCCACCGGCAGCGTGCTGGATTCCGAACTCCTCGCGACAAACCTCGACATCGAGATTCGCACGATCCCAATTGAGCCCGTATTTGCCGCCTACCTCGAATCGCTCGCGCCTCATTTTGAAGGGACGCCGTTCGGCACCGCGGAGGAGAACCTGCAGTCGCGCATTCGCGGCGTCTTTATCATGGCGCTTTCGAACAAGTACGGGTGGATGGTCCTGACCACCGGCAACAAGAGTGAGATGGCGACCGGGTACGCGACCATTTACGGCGACATGGCGGGCGGCTACGCTGTGATCAAGGACGTGCCCAAGACTCTGGTATACCAGCTTTGCGAGTACCGTAACAAGGTAGCCGGCTTCGACCTCATCCCCCGCTCGGTCATCGACAAGCCCCCCAGCGCCGAGCTTAAGCCCGACCAGAAGGATGTCGACACGCTGCCGCCGTACGAGGTCCTCGACCCGATCATCAAGGCGTACGTGGAGGACGACCGCGGCTTCGACGACATCGTCGGCATGGGCTTCGACGCGGCCATCGTCAAGAAGGTTATCCGCCTCGTGGACACGAGCGAGTACAAGCGCCGCCAGGCCCCGCCGGGCATCAAGATCACCCCCCGCAACTTCGGCCGCGACCGCCGCATGCCCATAGCCAACAGGTACGTGCCGTTCTGAGACGTGCCTTATTCAGGCCAACTTGTGTCAATGCTCAGTGACTTTGTCAGTCTTACTGCTCAGTGATTTTGTCAGTACGACTGGTTTTGGTTGAATCAGTCTCGATCTCCAAGGGTGATCTGGACCCGGCTTTCGATCCTTGGGCGAGGAGAGGGGTGTGCTGGAGACGGACCCGTCTCCAGCACGCCCATCTCCTCGCTTGCCCGCCTGAGCTTTTCTTCGCCTTGCTCGCAGGACTGCGGGCCTCAGGGGAGCAACCGTGCTGGCCAGCTCACGCCCCTTGTGCATGACCACGATGC
>VGZY01000100.1 GCA_016872355.1 SAR202 cluster bacterium
ACACCCATCAGCTCAGCGGCCTTACTTGCCTCGCAACGCCCCTCCAGAACAAGGTTCAGTATCTGTGCTCTCTTCGCTTCTCGCTCGGTCAAATGTAGTCCTCTCATGGACTGACATATTCACTGAGAAGTTACCTACTGACAATATCACTGAGCAAAGACACCTCGCCCCCGCCTGATTGACACCTTCTCCGTCCTTTACTACACTCCAATCCAGTCCACTGTCCCCGCGAACCCAAACTACGAGCCACATCCATGCCCAGCAAAGACAAGCGCGAGTGGGAAGCCCAGTCGCTCAACCCCGTGAAGAAGCGCTTCGGAGAGCGCCAGGAGCGGTTTGAGACCGACTCCGGCATCGAGGTCCAGACGGTGTACACGCCGGAGGACCTGGGTAGCTTCAGATACGCCGAGCGGCTGGGCTACCCAGGCGAGTACCCCTTCACGCGTGGTGTGCAACCGAACATGTACCGCGGCAAGGTCTGGACGATGCGGCAGTACGCCGGCTTCGCCTCGCCGGAGGAGTCCAACCGCCGCTACCGCTACCTGCTGGAGCAAGGCCAGACCGGCCTGAGCGTCGCCTTCGACCTTCCCACGCAGACCGGCTACGACTCCGACCACGCACTCGCCGCCGGCGAAGTGGGCAGGGCAGGGGTACCCATCAGCAGCCTGGCGGACATGGAGCTGCTCTTCAAGGGCATCCCGCTCGACAAGGTCAGCACGTCGATGACGATCAACGCGACGGCCTCGATACTGCTGTCGCTGTACATCGCGGTCGGCAAGAAGCAGGGCGTGCCCGCGACCGAGCTGAACGGCACGATCCAGAACGACATCCTCAAGGAGTACATCGCGCGCGGGACGTACATCTACCCGCCCAGGCCGTCGATGCGCTTCATCACGGACGTGTTCCAGTACTGCAGCACGTCGGTGCCCAAGTGGAACACGATCAGCGTGAGCGGCTACCACATGCGCGAGGCGGGCGCGACGGCAGTGCAGGAGCTCGCCTTCACCTTCGCGAACGGCATCGCATACGTACAGGCGGCGGTGGACGCCGGGCTGGATGTCGATAGCTTCGCGCAGCGCCTCTCGTTCTTCTTCGTCTCCCAGAACAACCTCTTCGAAGAGGTCGCGAAGTTCCGCGCCGCTCGCCGCATGTGGGCGAAGATCATGCGCGAGCGCTTCGGCGCTACGAACCCGAAATCGTGGATGATGCGCTTCCACACCCAGACCGCCGGCGTGACCCTTACTGCGCAGCAGCCCGATAACAACGTCATCCGCACCACCGTGCAGGCGCTCGCGGCCATCCTGGGCGGGACGCAGTCGCTGCACGTCAACTCCAAGGACGAGGCGCTCGCGCTTCCCACCGAAGAGTCGGCGCAGCTCTCCCTTCGCACGCAGCAGATACTCTCACACGAGAGCGGCGTTTCCGAGACCGTCGATCCGCTGGCTGGCTCGTACTACGTCGAAAACCTGACCGACAAGCTGGAAGAGGCCGCGTTCAAGTACATCGGCGAAATCGACCGCCTCGGCGGCGCGGTGGCAGCTCTCGAGGAGGGCTACCAGACCCGCGAGATTCACGACAGCGCATACAAGCTCCAGCGAGAGATCGAGGAGACGAAGCGCATCGTCGTGGGCGTGAACCGGTACCAGTCCGTCACGCCTCCAATCGAGAAGATCCAGACCATCGACCAGGCCGAGACGAAGAAGCAGATCGCGCGGGTCAAGCGCGTCCGCAAGGAGCGCGACAATGCGGCGGTACAAGCATCGCTCAAGCGCCTGAAGACCGTCGCGGTGGGCAAAGAGAATACCGTGCCCGCCATCCTCGAGTGCGTCGAGGCGTACGCCACCGTCGGGGAGATTGCGGACGTATTCCGTGGCGTGTTCGGAGAGCAGCGGGAATTCACGCCGTTCTAGGGGGCTGCGCGGCGGTGGCCTGCCAACCCCACCCAGCCACCCTCTCTGTCAGCCAGAGCGCTGACATCTCCCCCGTCAAGGGGGAGAAAAGAGAGGGGGTGCGGGGTGGCGCCGTTTCCCTCCTCTCCCTTGAGGGAGAGGCCTTTGGGCGCTCTGGCCCAAAGGGTGAGGGTGGGGTGTAGTGGGCGGCACGGCCTGTAAGCGTAATAGTTGTGCATCAGGAATCCGAAACAGGGGACCTGCGCCCCTGGGAAAGCGCTTGCCATGACAACCCAGAGGCTTAAGCTCAAAGAGGCCAAGTGGCTCTTCTTCGACCTTGGTAACACGCTCCTCAATGAGCAGAAGATGCTGCGCGACTACGTGAACCAGATAGGCGCGCGGTTTCTTGATATGGGTGTGATGGTATCGGAGTCGAAGGTCGAGGCGGCGATGCGCGCGAGCGCCGAAAAGTTCACCCCCGGCATAGCCCAGGGCGCCATTGAGCTCCTCACATCGGACGAGAAGATTCGCGCGTATGTTTACAGGGGCGTGAAGTACAAGATAGATCTTGTGGAGGCGTATCCCGAAGCGAAGGACGTGCTTTCCAAGCTCTCCACCCATTACCACCTCGGCATCGTCGCCAACCAGCACGCGGGGAACGAAGAGCACATCGCCAGGTGGGGCATAGGCCAGTTCTTCAAGGTGATCGTCATCTCCTCCCAGTCGGGGCTGAAGAAGCCGGATGCCGCCGTGTTTTCACGCGCCATCGAGCTGGCCGAGACGAAGGCGGCCGACGCAGTCATGATCGGCGACCGCATCGACGAAGATATTCGCCCGGCCAAGCAGCTGGGCTGGAAAACGGTGCGTGTCACCCAGGGCATCGCCTCCGTGCAGAAGCCGCGTGAGCCCATGGACTACCCGGACGCTACGGTCAGCAATCTGGCCCAGGTGGTAGAGCTGTTCATCTGATGGTCCGCCGGAGACGTCCGCCGCGGCGGACGTCTCTACGAAAAAAGCATAACCAGGACAATACTATGACCCAGAACGCCCCATGCGTGGCGCGACATATCAACCACGTCGCCCTTGCCGTCAAGGACATAAACGACACGCTCGCCTTCTACGGCAAGGTGTTCGGTGTTACCACGAGCGACGTCGAAGAGCTGCCGGACCAGCGCGTCAAGGCGGCGCTCGTCAGGGTAGGGGGCTCCCAGCTTGAGATCATCCAGCCGACGGACGCGGAGAGCGGCGTCGCGAAGTTCATCGACAAGCGCGGCGAGGGCGTGCACCACATCGCGTTCGAGGTGGACGACCTGCAGGGCACGCTCACCCGCCTCGGCGCGACGGGGGTGGACCTGATCGACAAGTCTCCCCGGCACGGCCTATCCGGCACCATCGGCTTCATCCACCCGAAGGCGACGCGCGGCGTGCTCATCGAGCTCGTGGACGCCGAGTCCGCCCGGAGGTAACGTGAACGTGAGCAGCCAGACCGAGATCATCCGCGTCCTCGTCGCCAAGCCCGGCCTGGACGGGCACGACCGCGGCGCGAAGATCATCGCTCGCGCCCTCCGCGACGCCGGCATGGAGGTCATCTACACGGGCATCCGCCAGGCCCCGGAGATGATCGTGGAGACGGCGCTGCAGGAGGATGTGGACGTCATCGGCCTCAGCATCCTCTCGGGCGCGCACATGGAGCTCTTCCCGCAGATTTTCGAGGGGCTGAAGAGGAACGAGATAGACGACATCATTGTCGTCGCCGGAGGCATCATCCCGGACGCCGACCGCGCCGCGCTGGAGAAGATCGGCGTAAGGGCCATCTTCGGCCCGGGCACGCCGACAACGGAGATAGCGGAGTTCATTACGAAGGCTGTCGCCGAAAAGCGGGCGAAGGGCTAGGGGCGCCGCGTGTTCTGGATTTACGTCATCCTGGCGCTGCTCGCGGCGCTGGCAGTCATTGTCGCAGCCCTCATTATCGCCATCCGCCTCCTCAGCGCCCGGGAGCCCTATGCCTCGTTCCTCAAGCTCCGCCTGAAGCACAAGGCCGCGTTCTTCAAGCTCCTCATAACCGACCGCCGAGTGCCCTGGTACGTCAAGGCGATACCCTTCTTCCTCGTCATCTACCTCGCCTCGCCCATAGACCTGATCCCGGACTTCATCCCCGTGCTCGGGCAGCTTGACGACCTCGGCGTGGTGCTCGCGGCGCTGTGGCTGATGGTGCGGCTCGTGCCACGCACGGCCGTGGACTCCCTGATCGCAGAGGCCGCCGGGCTGCAGGTCCCGTCGGATAAAGAGGACGAGGACTAGGGGAGCATTGCGAAAGATACGGCGCCGGTCACTGGTTACGTGGCTTGGGAGCGCCGCAGCTTACCGTGGGGATGCACCCACGGTTCTTGAGCGAGCTTTGCCCGTCGGCGATCGCTGCGCTCACGGCGTCGGCCACTTCTGCCGGCATCCACGCCTGCCAGCCTGACGCGGGGTCCTTGTAGTAGATGAGCGCGGCGACGACGGGGCTGACGCCGGTGCGCCCCTCGCTGATGGCTGCGGCGGCGCCGTCGAACGCGGTAGCGTTTACGCTGACCCTCCCGAAGAAGTCCGCCAGGTCGGCCGCACGGGCCTGCAACTTCGCCGTCGCCACGACACGCAGGCCCGGGTCCGCATCACGCATGGCTCCGAGGTCGACGATCACTCCGGACGCCAGCCCCTGGCTGTACCACTCCTCCGCGCCTGCCCTGTCCAGCATCGCCACAACGTCAACTTCGCCCCGCAGGAGGGCTTCATTAGCGGCGGCTTCATCCAGCGGCACAATCTCCACGCTGTAGCCATAGCCGTGGACCATCGCGTATCCGGAAAGGGCGTTTGCCAGCTGAACGTCCCTGTCCGGCCACTCCGCAATTCGGACAAGCCCCCTGCCTTGCTCTTCCATCCACGGAGGAACTGCCGTCGGCGCGACTGTCGCCCCCGCCAGCGCCGTGGGCGTCGGCGTACCCCTCTCGCCCACCGCGAACGGGTCCGTCTTCGCTCCGCACGCGAAGGCGATCGCGTCATTGGCCGCAGTACATGCAAGAACGATAGCAATGGCGATGTGACGCTGCAGACGGACATCCATAGCCCTATCCTGGAGTCAGCATAACTGCCTTCGCCAACGCGATGTATGCTTCATTCAGCTTGCGGTAGTAGGTCGATCGGGACATACTCAGATTACCGGCGATTGTGAACACCTTATCCCGCTTTCCGAGGCACGAAGCCCGAAGGATTTCCTGCTGGTCGAGACGTAGCGGAAAAGAGGGTCGCTCACTGGTCAGGGTTTCGCGCAGCAGTTGCTGAAGCTCTCTGCCGGAACGCCCCAGGCACCGCGCAAGCGCACTCTCGCCCACCTTGACTGCATCGTCCAGGCTCTCAAGTACGTATGAGAACTCCTCCTTCATGCGATCGGGGTCGTCGAGGGTAATCATCGCCTCCTCAAGGTGCCCGAGAGAGAGCAGCCATGCCCCGATATCGCTACCGCGAAGGTCAAGTTCCATCATCTCTATCGGGCTGGCTCGTGAGGAGAGGACAAGAGATGTAATTGGCTTCCGTGCCTGGAATCCGATCGCGGTTAACGCCTGGACCGCTTCTGGGCTGCCGGCCGGCATCACACCTCGCAGCCCCTTTCCAATGTGCGTAAGGAAGTCCCTTACCAGGCTGCCTGCGATCAGCGGCTGGCTCGGAGCGCTCTTCATATAGAAAGCCGGAGGGAGCAACGCAAAATATGTGTCTGCCGTTGCCCGAGTACAGTCAAGCCGCCTCGTCTCCTCTTCGGAGCACGAAGCCAGGAATAGAGAACCGATTCTCGATCGTGGCAGCATAGCCAGGCTCTCCGTGAACAGGGGGACCAGAGCATAGAGCGCAAGCAACTCGTCCCTGTCCGTACGGAGGACACGTATGCAATTCGGGAACAGGATACCCACCTGCTCGAGAAGCTCCGCGGCCTCTGATAAGGAAACAGCTTCGGGTCCAGAGACGGCCCGCAACTCGTCGATTTGCGCATTCCAGTACGGGCCATCTGCAGTCCTCATAGCCTGCACCTGGCGCATCTCGTGATGTCCTGTGAGGTCAAATAGCGGCCCGTTCGGCAGTGCATCCGCACACATGTTCATCAAGGACGCACTGCGGTGCCTGTCACCTGTACGAACGTGCAATAACCTGTATCGAATGGCATGAAAGGCCTTTCGGACTATTCTCCCGTGGTGTTCAGAGTCGCGCTCTTTCATCTCGGCGTTCAAGTGGGTCCTGTAAGCCGCCGTTATTGCGAGGCGATTTCGCGCGGACTGGACAAACGAAAGGCGTCCGAGGCCATTGTAGTATCGCCAGCCTATACGGCGTTCAAGGACTTCACCCAAGAGGTTTTCATCGGCTTCAGTTAGGACAGTCAGGGCCTCGATTGCGGGGCGAAGGTCGGGGTCGACTACTTCCATGAGGGCTCGCTCGGTAACAGCCCGGTTCATTGCTGAGGCCGCCGCGGCAACGGACTCCCCCCTCAACATTGATTCTGCGCCCACTGCAAGGGAAAGCGGCAGCCCTTGCGCCGCTGCGGCCAACCGGTCACGATTCGCCTGATTGTCAACCCCAAGCCGCATCAGGAGTTCGTCCGCCTCTTGACGTCCAAAGTACTGGAGTCGGAGTTGGGTCAAGCGACCCCGCCAGGATGCGTCCGCGGTCCAGTCGATAGAACACTTCCGGAGGCTGGTGATGATAACCATTATGCCGCGTTCAGCCATCCGACCCAGAAACTCGTCCCGTATCCACCCTTCGATTGGGCCGAATCGGTCAAAGTCGTCTAGAGCGAGCACGATCCGGGAATCCCCGCCTGCGCCAAGAAGTAAGTCAACCTGTTTGGAATGATCGAAATCGCCGAATGGCATGTCATGAGACGGCGGGGTAGACCTGAGGTATTCCTTGAAGCCCGCGGGCGAGGGAGTGCACGCGGCACAGTCGATCTTAAGGGTCGTCGCGCCTGCGGCCTTCGCGTTCATCAATATCTCTGAGAGCAGGCTTGTCTTCCCGATGCCGCTGACGCCGTAAATCCAGACGACCCTGGTGGGGGGGGCTTTCGACCGCAGCCCAGTCGGAGAACAGCCTGAGCTCAAGTTCGCGCCCGACGAACAGTCGGTGGCGCTCGGCGCTCACAGCGGAGATTAAACGGGTCATTTCCGCACCTCAACCAGAAGCCACTGGGCAGGGGCAGACACACGCTAAAGCGAGGAACCAACATTGTGACACATTTGGGCCCCGCGTGAAACAGTCATGGGACACTTTGAAAAGGGGTTCTGCTAAACCGCTGCCTAAACTGCTTACGTATGTTTGATAAGGGAGGGGCATTGGCCCGATGGCAGACCACATAGGCACGGAGCGACAGTTGTTTCTAGACGGACATCTCGTTGAACAAATGTCCGGTCTAAAGAGGGTCTTGCACCAGCCCGCAAAAATGGCCGCGCCGGTGCTGGAGGGCGACAAGCCATGGGAGCGAGGATTCGCCCAGATCATCGGGAATTGCGTTAACTACGACTCGGAAGACCGTATTTACAAGATGTGGTACGACACATACAAGGTGACGGGTGGCCTGATCGCCTACGCGACGTCCCAGGACGGGCTTCACTGGGAGAAACCCGACTTGGGCATTGTGGAGGTCGCTGGCTCCAGGGACAACAACATCGTCCTTCCCGGGCGCAATGCCAATGTTGT